>NZ_AQPL01000388.1:0-5461 GCF_000395345.1 Cupriavidus sp. WS
TGTACGGGCTGACCGAACCGACCGAGGCCAGGAACGGAAGATGCGATTCCAGCACATCCATCTCGCGCTGGTAGGCCGCGCGCATGGCGCGGCGGGCCGCGTCGAGCAGCGCGCCGGCTTCGTGGTTGCGCTCGCGCGCCTTGAGGTACTCGCCCATGCCGGACTCGAAGATGCGTTCCAGCGCGCCGGTGCTGTGGCGGTTGTTGGCCGCGCTCTGGTACAGCGCCTGCAGGTCGCCGCCGGCCCAGAAGTCGCGCTCGAAGCCTTCGGTCTGGGTGCGCGCCGCGCGCAGCGCCAGGTGCTTGCGGAAAATGTATGTCCACGAAAACAGGGACATGACGAGCAGCAGCGCCATGACGGCCTGCGCGAGCAGACTGGCGTGCAGCACCAGCGAAATGATCGACAGGTCTTGCGTGACGGTCACGGGGTTCATCGGGCGGTCTTGATGGTTGCGAGGACGGGAGCGGGGATAGGGGTCGGGCGGAACGTGCTGCGATCAACACATCCGACACGGATGGCGCCGGTGGCCAGCAATTGCTCCCCGCGCCAGGCTTCCTGGGCGAATTGGACAGATGCCGGTCCAACCCGTTCAATCCGTGTCCGGATCTCGAGCAGGTCGTCCAGACGGGCGGGGGCATTGTAGTCCACCGCCGTGCTCCTGACGATAAAGACCACGCCCGCTTCGTCCGCGAGCGCCTGCTGCCCGATGCCGAGCGAGCGCAGCCACTCGGTCCGGGCGCGCTCGAAGAATTTCAGGTAATTGGCGTAGAAAACCACGCCGCCCGCGTCGGTGTCTTCCCAGTACACCCGCAGGGCCCACACATTGTGACTCATGGCCGCGATTGTAGCGGACAGCCGACCCAACCCGGTGTAAACCCTTGCCCGACATTACAACAATTACATTAGTTGACAGACAAGCCGCCGGCTTTCCGCTAGGGCCCGCCGCCTAGGCCGCGCCGGGCCGTCTTGCAGCCGGCCGGCGCCTCGCGTAAACTGCCGCCAACCATTCCATCTTGCGCGACTGGCGAAGTCAGTGGGTACTACCACGAGGAAGCGCAAGCTCTCTGGCGCGAAGTTTCAAGCGCCTGCCGCTCGCCTGGGCAGCGAATGGGAAGCAGGGTGCGCCCTGCGCCGGACGTTCAGCGTGTCCGGTGCCGGTCGCCTGTGCCTTCCCCGCGCGCCCTACCCCGAAGCCATTCGGATCCCCATTTCTTAAGACGAGTTTTTCGCCATGTTCGAACGCAGCCGCTATACGATCGACCAGATCGACCCCGAGCTTTTCGCCGCCATCCAGAAGGAAGACCAGCGCCAGGAAGAGCACATCGAGCTGATCGCCTCCGAGAACTACACCTCGCCGGCCGTGATGGCCGCGCAGGGCTCGCAGCTGACCAACAAGTACGCCGAAGGCTATCCCGGCAAGCGCTACTACGGCGGCTGCGAGTACGTCGACATCGTCGAGCAGCTCGCCATCGACCGCGTCAAGCAACTGTTCGGCGCCGAGGCCGCCAACGTGCAGCCCAACTCCGGCTCGCAGGCCAACCAGGGCGTGTTCTTCGCCGCGCTCAAGCCGGGCGACACCATCATGGGCATGAGCCTGGCCGAAGGCGGCCACCTGACCCACGGCATGGCGCTCAACATGAGCGGCAAGTGGTTCAACGTGGTCAGCTACGGCCTGGACGCCAACGAAGACATCGACTACGACGCGCTGGAAAAGCTGGCCCGCGAAAAGCAGCCCAAGCTGATCATCGCCGGCGCCTCGGCCTTCGCGCTGCGCATCGACTTCGAGCGCATCGCGCGCGTGGCCAAGTCGATCGGCGCGCTGTTCATGGTCGACATGGCCCACTACGCCGGCCTGATCGCCGCCGGCGAGTACCCCAACCCGGTGCCGCACGCCGACTTCGTCACCACCACCACCCACAAGAGCCTGCGCGGCCCGCGCGGCGGCGTGATCCTGATGAAGGCCGAGCACGAGAAGGCCATCAACTCGGCCATCTTCCCCGGCATCCAGGGCGGCCCGCTGATGCACGTCATCGCCGGCAAGGCCGTGGCCTTCAAGGAAGCGCTCTCGCCCGAGTTCAAGACCTACCAGCAGCAGGTGGTCAAGAACGCCCGCGTGCTGGCCGAGACCCTGATCGAGCGCGGCCTGCGCATCGTCTCCGGCCGCACCGAGAGCCACGTGATGCTGGTCGACCTGCGCGCCAAGAAGATCACCGGCAAGGAAGCCGAGAAGGTCCTGGGCGAGGCCCACATCACCGTCAACAAGAACGCCATCCCCAACGACCCGGAAAAGCCGTTCGTCACCTCGGGCATCCGCCTGGGCTCGCCGGCCATGACCACGCGCGGCTTCAAGGAAGACGAGGCGCGCCTGGTGGCCAACCTGGTGGCCGACGTGCTGGACAACCCGCACGACGCGGCCAACATCGCCAGCGTGCGCGAGCAGGTGGCGGCCCTGACCAAGCGTTTCCCGGTCTACGGCTGACGCGCCCTGCGCCGCCCGCCTGCGCGCGGGCGGCCGGCAGCCCGTGCCGCCCCGCGCGGCACGCGCCTTGCCAACCCGGCCCGGCGTCTCACAGAATGACAAGATGACGAGACGCCGCCCCGCGCGGCCTGCGCCCAGGCTCAACTTTCAAGGTGGTCAGGCATGAAATGCCCTTTTTGCGCCCATCCCAACACGCAGGTCCTGGACACGCGCATGTCGGAAGAAGGCGATACCGTGCGCCGCCGCCGCCGCTGCGAATCCTGCGACCGCCGCTTCACCACCTACGAGCGGATCGAGCGCTCCTTCCCCGCCATCGTCAAGAAGAACGGCTCGCGCGCCGATTACGTGCGCGACAAGCTGAAGGATTCCATGCGCCTGGCGCTGCGCAAGCGCCCGGTCTCGGCCGAGGCCATCGACGCCGCCATCGCCCGCATCGAGGAGCGGCTGCTCGGCCTGGGGGAAAAGGAAATCCCCAGCAGCCAGGTGGGCGAGCTGGTCATGCGCGAGCTGCGCCGGCTCGACAAGATCGCGTACATCCGCTTCGCTTCGGTCTACCGGAGTTTCGAGGACGTGTCTGAATTCCGCGACATGCTCGATGAATTTTCTTCGTCTACCCCTCGAAAGGGGTAGCAGAACTCCGAGGAAAGCTGTTTAATCTGCACTACCTTTTAATCTGCGCCAGCTATGATCAATGCGCAGTGGAAGGTACGGTCGACTCGCACGCAGAGGCGAGGTACGCCGGTAAAGAATAAATAAGAACAGATAAGAACAGTTTTTCGGACGGGAGTCACTATGGGTCAGCCTTCCTGCCTCGCGGCAGCGGGCTTGGCGACGCGTGCGCGCGCCAGGCCATCGTGGGCACCGGGGAAAGCGCCGTGCGGCAAGCGGGCGGCGCTGGCCGGCTCGCGTCCGCATGGCCCGCGTCCATATGCGCATCCGCATGGCCCGCGCCCGGATTTCTTCCGGGACGCCCTGGCCGCTCCCTCCCCCCTGCATAACCGCCATGACCGGCCCGGCGCCTCCCGCGCGGGCGGCTTCACGCTCATCGAGCTGATGGTGACGCTGTCGGTGCTGGCCATCCTGGCGGCGGCGGCCATCCCGAACTTCAGTTCCTTCCTGCATCGCAGCCGGATGACGAGCGAGTCGTCCAGGCTGATCAGCGACATCGAGACCGCGCGCAGCGAGGCCGCGCGGCGCAACGCCACCGTCACCATCTGCCCGACCGCGGACGGCGCCAGCTGCACGGACGACTGGTCCAGGCGCCGTGTCATCTTCATCGATGCCGACAGCGACGGCCAGATCGGCGCCAGCGAGGAAGTCGTCCGCCACAGCGATGCGCCGAACGCCCGGACCGCGGTCGTGGCCAGCAACATCCCCTCCGGCACCGTGGTGCGGTTCCGCTCGTTCGGCGCGTCGACGCCGCCCAACGCCGCCTGGCAGTTCTGCGAGCACGGCTCGACCGCCGACGGGCTGACGGTCTCGCTGACCGGCACCGGCCGCGCCAGCTCCCAGCAGGCCGCCTGCAATGCGTCGTGACGCCATGAGCCGCCCGCTCGCTCACCCCGCCGCCACGCGCCCGCAGCGTGCGCCGCGCCGCCGGCCCGGCCAGGCGCGCGGCTTCACGCTGATCGAGGCGCTGGTCACGCTGGTCATCCTGTCGATCGGCGTGCTGGCCCTGACCGTGCTCCAGATGCAGACGCTGCTCGACAATCGCACCGCGTCGATGCGCAACATCGCCACCGTGATGGCCTACAACCTCGCCGACCAGATCCGCAGCAACGAGACCGCGACCAAGGCCGGCACCTACAACCTGCCGACCGGACAGACCACGCCCGCGTGCTACACGGCGGCGGGCTGCCCGACCGACGCGATGGCGCGCAGCAGCTTCCAGGACTGGGTCGACGACCTCGCCGACGCGCTGCCGGCGGGCTCCGGCACGGTCTGCGTCGACAGCACGCCCGACGACGGCAGCGGTCCTGCCGCGGCGGCCTGCGACAACCAGCCCGGCGCGCCCTACGTCATCAAGATCTGGTGGCGCGAGGGCAAGAACGCCACCCAACGCTTCGTCACCGCGCTCGTGCCATGAACCCGTCGACCCCGAGCCCGCGCCGCCACCGCCACCCTTGCCGGCCCGCCGCCGCCCGCGGCTTCACGCTGGTGGAGCTGATGGTCGGGCTGGTCATCGCAATGCTGCTGATGATCGCCACCAGCTCGGTCTACCTGGCGCAGCGGCGCTCCTACGACACGCAGGGCGACGTGGCCGACATCCAGGCCAGCGCGCGCGCCATCGGCCAGCTGCTGCAGCGCGAGGCGCGCCAGGCCGGCTACAGCGACTTCACCTACTACGGCAACGACTTCGGCACGGCCAAGCCGCTCGACGCCACCAACGACGACGGCGTCAACACCAGCGACAGCGTGACGTTCCGCTACTTCGGCTCGTCCAAGGCCGGCGGCGACCCCACCCCGGGCGCCGTGCCGGCCAGCGCGCCCGTGGCCGACGGCTCCGCGGTGAATTGCCTGGGCGAGAACGTCAACGGCAACTTCGAGACCGTGGAGACCTTCTCCGTGGTCAACGACGCCGCCGGCACGCCGTGGCTGCAATGCACGGTCAACGGCGCGCCCACGCCGCTGTTCCAGGGCGTCGAATTCTTCCAGGTGCTGCTCGGCGAGGACACCGACAACGACGACACCATCAACCGCTACGTCCCGCCCGGCATCGCCAACATGGGCAACGTGCGGGCCCTGCGCATCTCGATGGTGCTGCGCGGCGCCGCGCGCTCCAACCCCAAGCCCGCCTCGTTCACGCTCAACCACTTCGGCAAGGGCTACGCCGCCGCCGACAGCGCGCCGGCCGGCGACGCCGGCAGCGTCGCCGCGCTGCCGGACGATGGCCGGCTGCGCAAGCACATCAGCTTCTACATCGCCGTCCGCAACCGACTGAACTAGGCCCCGAGATGCGCCACCCCACCCCACTCCGCCGTC
>NZ_AQPL01000389.1:0-15234 GCF_000395345.1 Cupriavidus sp. WS
CGCCGAAGGCAGCCGCTGGCTGCGCGACGCCGCCGAGGGCGGCGACGCGCGCGCGCATTTCCTGCTGGGCAAGGCCGCGTTCCCGGGCGACGGCGCGGACAGCGGCGACGGCAGCGAAGCCGGCGGCACCGCGCCCGACGCCGCCGCGGCCTGGCATCACTTCGCGCTCGCCGCCGCCGCCGGCGACAGCGGCGCCGCCTACTACCTCGGCCTGCTGCACCGTGGCGGCTACGGCCGCGCGCCCGACGCCGCCAGCGCCGCGCGCTGGTTCGGCGTGGCCGCCGACGCCGGCGTGGCCCCGGCCATGTTCATGCTCGCCAACGCCTACCGCGACGGCGCCGGCGTGGCGCGCGACGAGCGCCGCGCGCTGGCATGGTACGAAGCGGCGGCCCAGCGCGGCCATGCCGCGGCGATCCGCGCGCTGGCGCGCCGCTAGGGGACGCGCTGCGCGGGAACACCAAGCATGTCGCGTAAGTCGCGCGAGGCTTGAAATCGCATACAAGGCAGTGGTTCGACATTCGCCCCGCGAGCTGATCGTCCCGTCCACGCATACTGCCATCCGGCCGCTCAAGCCGCAGGCAGTCGCGCGATCACCTTGATCTCGAACTGGAAGCCGGACAGCCAGGTCACGCCAACCCCCGTCAGGGTCGGGTATGGCGCCTCGCCCCAGTAATCCGGCAGCACTTTCCAGACGGTCTCTAGCGTGTCCTGCGGATCAATCAGGAATGCCGTGACATCGACCACATCGTCAAACGTGCATCCAGCGGCCTCCAGCACAGCATTGAGGTTGTCAAAAGCGCGTCGAATCTGTGCCTCCAACTCCGGCTCTGGCGAGCCATCCTCCCGGCTGCCGACTTGGCCGGACACGAAAAGGAAGCCGTCCACACGTACGGCCGGGGAGTAATGATTTCGTTCATACAAAGCTTGACGCCCTGCAGGGAATACAACATCGCGGGATGACGCCATGGCGAGTTCTCACTTTCTTTGTCCAGCAATCTCTGCCGGACTTCATTGGGATGAATGGAAGACTCTACAGGCGGGGATGTCATCGATAAATGGCCTATTCTCTTCACCAGAATTTGTAAAATCCAAACAATATGAATCAAATTCTCGGAACAAAAGATGGATCGGTTCGATGCGATGCGCGTCTTTGCTTGCGTGGTGGAAACAGGCAGCTTCACCAAGGCCTCGGAGACCCTGCATATCAGCCGGGCGACGGCAACCCAATTGGTGCAGCAGCTCGAGACACGCCTGCATGCCAAGCTGCTGCATAGAACCACCCGCAAGGTCAAGGTGACGGTTGCAGGGCAAACCTTCTACGACCATGCGATTCGACTGCTGGCCGACCTGCAGGAAGCGGAACGTGGCGTGGCAGGAGGATCAGACATGCTCGAAGGGCGCCTGCGGGTCGATGTGCCCAGCCCACTGGCCAGCTTGATCCTGGTGCCTGCACTCCCCGGTTTCTACGAGCGCTACCCCGGCATTCAGCTTGACATGCGTGTCAGCGACCGCACGTCTGATCTACTGGATGAGAACATCGACTGCGTGATCCGGGGCGGGCCCATTGCTGACCAGACACTGATCGCCAGGCGGGTGGGCGATCTCCATCTACAGACCTACGCCGCGCCCGAGTACCTGCGGCGCGCCGGGAACCCCGGCCATCCGAGCGAGCTCGATGGATCCGCGCATCGGATCGTGGGTTATCTGTGGGCACACAGAAACCAGCGCGTCCCGTATCCGATGCGACGTGGCGAGGAGATTGTCAGCATCCGTGGCAACTATGCCCTTGCCGTCGATGACGGCAATGCCTATCTGGCTGCAGGCGTGGCCGGACTGGGAATCGTATGGCTGCCAGACTACATGGCCCAGCGTTGTACAGCCGAGGGCACGTTGATCCGGTTGTTTCCCGAGTGGCAACTGGACCCCATGCCATTGCATGTCGCTTTCCACCCAAGCCGGCGTGCCAATGCCAGGCTGCGCGCCTTCATCGATTGGGTGGAGGAACGCATCGGCGCGATCTCCTGATCCGTTCGCTTTCGACGGCATTGCTTTGCCAAGGCCTCCTTTTCCGAGTCCCCGATCCCCGCCATGAACGCCTCCAACATGGGCGGGATCGGCTTTTCGGCATCGACCGCCTCGCCATACGTCTGCGCGTGCAGCGCGGCGTGACGGTCGAGGCCGGTCTTCAGGCTGACCTTGCCGGCAACCCGGGGTGCCGCGCTCACGCCGGCGGCGCCCCGTCCTTGAATGCGCTCTTGAGCATCTGGCGCAGCTCCGGTCCGTCTTCATGGTGATGGACCTGCACCGCATGCTGCACGGCGACCTGAAGCAGTTCTTCCTCGCTGTCGGCGCTCAGGGCGACCGTGCACTTGGATTCGCTGGGGAACTCGCGGCAATCGATGTATTTGCGTCCCATGACTGGCTCCTGACGCGATGAGGGTGTATCGGCGGGGCCTCGCCGAGGCTCCGGTCGCGGCGCCGTGGCGGGCCACGCGCGGCGTGCGAGTCCAGTATAGGGCGGCCCGCGCGAAAGCCCATGCCGGGGCCGGATCGGCTATCCTCAAGCGCCTGCCCGCTGCCCAACCCGACATACCCAAGCCAAGATGAAATCGATCTACCTAGCCGGTTTCGACGTCTTCCGCCCGGACGCCGTCGCCCACGGCGAATACCTCAAGGCGCTGTGCGCCCGGCACGGCTTCCTCGGCCTCTATCCGCTCGACAAGGCGGCGCCCGCCGGCCTGCCGGGTCCCGACGCCGCGCGCTGGATCTACGAGGCCAATATCAACCTGTTGCGCCGCGCCGACATGGTGATGGCCAATCTCGACGATTTCCGCGGGCCCGGCGAGCCGGATTCGGGGACCGTGTTCGAGGCTGGTTTCGCGGTGGCGCTGCAGAAGCCGGTGTGGGGCTACAGCGCCGACGCCGGCACCCTGCTGGAGCGCGTCGGCGTGGCCAGGGGCGAGGACGGCGCCATGCGCGACGCGCGCGGCTTCGTGGTGGAGGATTTCGGCCTCGCCAAGAACCTGATGCTGGCCTGCTCGGTGAAGCTGGTGGCCGGCGGCCCGGAGGCATGCCTGGCCGCGATGGAGCAGGCCGAGCGGCGGCGCAGTTGCCGCGGCGCCGGCGCGCCGGCCGAGGACTGAGCGGCCGGGCGCGCGGCGCCGGTTCAGCGGCGCAGGCTGGCCATGCCGGCGGCGATGTCGTCCGCGGTGCCGGACACGATCTGGCGGTAGGCCGCCACCACGCCGTCCACCGCGCCCGGCGCCGGCAGCTCGGCCTGGGTGCGCCCGGCGCTGACCTTGCCGTCGGGCAGGCGGCGCACGGTCCAGTTGATGGTGGCGCTGGCGCGCTCGCCGACGCTGGCTTCCAGCCGCACCACCTCGGTGGTGATGCGGTACACGGGCGCCTCGTCCGGCAGGCCCGACAGGCCCTGCTGGTAGGTGTCCAGCGCGCCGAGCCGGGCCTGCAACTGCTGCGAGAGCGCGTCGCGCAGCTCGTCGGGCAGCGGCGCCGACCAGCGCGACTGGTCGAGCAGCCGCAGCTCGCCGTCCTGGCCGCTGCGCACCACCAGCTGCGGGCGGTTCAGGCGCTCGGGCACGCGCACCGGCGCCACCTCGATCCACAGCGGCCGGGCGCCGGGCGCCGGGGCCGCCGCGGGCGCGCCGTTCGCACCATTCGCGCTGCCCGCGAGCGTGTAGTAGCGCGGCTCGGGCGAGGCGCAGCCGGCCAGCAGCGCGGCCGCGAGCGGCAGCGCCAGCATGGCGGAGGAGATCATCTTGCGGGTCATCATGGGGTCTCCGGCTTGCCGCGCACCAGCGCTTCGGGGTGGCGTTCCAGGTAGTCGGTCAGCGCGCGCAGCGACACCGCGGTGCGCGTGAGCTCCTGCATCATGCGGCGCGTGTCCTGCTGCAGCGGCGCGTCGGAGGCGAGCGTGCCGTTGGCGGCGCTGAGCGTCTTGCGCGCGTCCTGCAGCGCGGCCACCACCTGCGGCGCGACGTCGCCGTTGAGCTGGCCGACCAGCTTGTCGGCGCTGGCGAGCATGGTGTTCATGGTGGCCAGCGAGGCGCGCAGGTCCTGGCCGATCTGCTCGAACGGCACCTTGTCGATCTTGTTGACGATGTCGCCGAGCTTGGCCTGCAGCTCGTCGAAGGTGCCCGGCGTGGTGGGCAGCTCGGCGATCGCGCCGTTGTAGTCCACGCCGACCGGCGGCGCCTTGGGGAAGAAGTCGAGCGCCACGTAGAGCTGGCCGGTCAGCAGGTTGCCGGTGCGCAGCTGCGCGCGCATGCCGCGCTTGACCAGCGCCTGGACGATGGTGCGCGCGCGGTTGACGTCCTCCACGTCGCGCGCGCGGAAGCCCATGCGCGACGGGTAGAGCTCCACCACCACCGGCAGGCGGAAGGCCTTCTTGTCGCCCACGTACTCGATGCCGATCGAGCGCACCTGGCCCACCACCACGCCGCGGAAGTCCACCGGCGCGCCCGGCGAGAGCCCGCGCACCGACTGGTCGAAGTTGAGCACGGCCAGCGAGGGCACCAGTTCCTCGGGCTCCTTCATGGCCTCGGTCTGGTCGCTGGAGAGCAGGAACTGGGTGTTCTCGCTGGCCGCCGCGGTGGCCCTGGAGTCGTCCGGCGCCTGGAACGCCACGCCGCCCAGCAGCACCGTCACCAGCGACTGCGTGTTGAGCTTGAAGCCGCCGGCGTCGAGCTTGATGTCCACGCCGCTGGCGTGCCAGAAGCGGGTGTCGGCCGTGACCAGCTTGTCATAGGGTTTGTTGATGAACACGCGCAGCGACAGGTCGCGCCCGTTGGGCTCGAGCTGGTAGGCCACCACCTGGCCGACCTGCACGCGGCGGTAGTAGACCGGCGAGCCGATGTCGAGCGAGCCGAGGTCGGCCGCGCGCAGCACGAACTGCTTGCCGGAGGCGTCGGTGGTGACGGCCGGTGGCACCTCCAGCCCGGTGAAGTCGCGTATGCGTTCCTCGGACTTGCCCGCGTCCACGCCGATGTAGGCGCCCGACAGCAGCGTCTCCAGCCCGGAGATGCCGCTCGTCGCGAAGCGCGGGCGCACCACCCAGAAGCGCGTGTCTTTGGCCGAGAAGCTGGCCGCGTCCTGGGTCAGGTCGATCCTGGCGATCACGTGCGAGCGGTCCGGCGCCAGGCGCACCGACTTGACCAGGCCGATGTCCACGTCCTTGTAGCGCACCGGCGTCTTGCCCGGCGTGAGCCCTTCGGCGGTGCGGAAGGTGACGGTGATCTCGGGGCCGCGCTCGGCGATGGTGCGGATCAGCAGCGACAGGCCGACCACGGCGGCGACGATCGGGATCAGCCACACCAGCGAGGGCAGCCAGCGCGAGCGCCGGCGGCGCGCCGGCGAGGGCGGCTGCGGTGGCGGGGAGGGGGAAGCGTTGTCAAGATCGGGCATCGTTTGCATCCAGCGAATCCCACAGCAGGCGCGGGTCGAAACTGAGTGAGGCCAGCATGGTGAGCACCACCACGGAGCCGAAGGCCAGCGCGCCGCCGCCCGGGATGATGGTGGCGAGCGCGCCGGCGCGCACCAGCGAGGCCAGCAGCGCCACCACGAAGATGTCGAGCATCGACCAGCGGCCGATGACCTCGACCAGGCCGTACAGGCGGGTCTGCTGGCGGATGCGCCAGCGCGAGCGGAAATGCACGGACAGCAGCAGCAAGGTGAGGATGCACATCTTCAGCAGCGGTACCACGATGCTGGCGATCAGCACCACGATGGCCAGCAGGTTGGAGCCCGACAGCCACAGGTAGATCACGCCCGAGAAGATGGTGTCGTGCTGCGTGCCGAGGATCGACTGCGTCACCATCACCGGCAGCAGGTTGGCCGGAATGTAGAGGATGTAGGCCGCCAGCAGGAAGGCCCAGGTGCGCGCCACGCTGTGCGGCTTGCGGTGGTGCAGCGTGGCGCCGCAGCGCGGGCAGGGCCCGCCCTCCAGCGCGCGCGGGCTGAGCGCGTCGCAGGCGTGGCACGAGACCAGCCCCATCGAGGTGGCGGTGGGCACCTGCGGCAGCGGCTTGTCCTCGTCGTCGTCGGCCAGCTCCGCCATCACGCCGGCGGCCATGCGGCGCGAGCGCGCCAGCGCGCTTTCGCCGTTGCCGCGCGGCGCGGGAGCGGGGGCAGGGTTGGGGGCGGAATCCGGCGCGGCGCTCATCGCGGCTCCTCGTCCAGGTAGTCCCACAGGTTGCGCGGGTCGAACGACAGCATCGCCGCCAGCACCACCACCAGCGCGCCGAACGACCACAGCGCCACGCCCGGCAGCACCTGGGCCATCGTCGAGAGCTTCACCAGCGTGACCAGCACGCCGATCATGAACACCTCGATCATGCCCCACGGGCGCGTCTGGCGGATGCCGCGCACGATGCGCTCGAAGCCGGCCGGCATGCGGTGGCGCGCCATCGGCACCAGCAGGTACAGCATCATCAGCATCTCGGTGAGCGGGAACAGGATGGTGGTGGCGAACACCAGCATCGCCACCAGCTCCATGTGGTCGGCGTAGAGCGCCCGCACCGCGCCCCACAGCGTGGTCTCGGTGCGCACGCCCTTGAGGTCCATCTCGACGATCGGATAGGCGTTGGAGACCGCGAACAGGATCAGCGCGGCCAGCACCAGCGGCAGCAGGCGCGCATAGGCGCGCGTGCTCTCGCGGTAGAGCTGGCCGCCGCAGCGCAGGCACAGCGCGCGCTCGCCGTCGGCCAGGGGCTCGCGCTGGTAGACCGCGTCGCAGTATTCGCAGGCCACCAGCCGCGCGAGCGCGGCCGGATCTTGCGGCTGCGGGCGGGCGTCGTCGCGGCGCGCTTCGCTCATGCCTTGCCGGAGCCGGCCACGTCCTCGGCGGCGATGGGTTTGCCCTGCGCCAGCGCGCGCGGCGGATCGGCCAGCTGCTGCGAGCCGATGGTCCAGTCGCGCAGCAGCGCGTAGGCCACCGCCAGCAGCGTCGGGCCGATGAACACGCCGAGGAAGCCGAACGCCAGCGCGCCGCCGAACACGCCCAGCATGACCCAGATCAGCGGCATGTCGGTGCCCTTGCTGATCAGCAGCGGCTTGATGATGTTGTCGGCCATGCTGACCACGCCCACGCCCCACACCACCATGAAGATGGCCCAGCCCAGCGCGCCGGTGTGGTACAGCCACAGCGCGGCCGGGATCCACACCAGCGGCGGCCCGACCGGGATCACCGACAGGAAGAAGGTCACGAAGCCGAGGATGGCCGCGCCCGGCACGCCCGCGATCCAGAAGCCGATGCCGGCCAGCAGCGCCTGCACGAAAGCCGTGCCCAGCACGCCGTAGACCACGCCCTTGACGGTGTTGCCGGCCAGCGCCAGCAGGTGGTCGGCGCGCTCGCCGGCGATGCGGCGCATGCCCGCGCGCAGCCACGCCACCGCGAACTCGCCGCCGGTATAGAAGAAGAACGCCAGCACGATCGACAGCGCCAGTTGCCCGAGCCCGGCGCCGATCGACAGGCCCGCGCCCAGCACCGCGTGGCCGACCGGCGCGATCAGCTTGCGCAGGTTGGCCACCATGTCGGAGTCGGCGTGGATCACCTTGTCCCAGCTGGTCTGCAGGTAGCTGCCGACGTAGGGCAGGCCGCTCAGCCAGTCCGGCAGCGCCGGCAGGCCGCTGTCGATGAAGCGGTCCACCACGCCGGAGAGCTGGTCGATATGGGCCGAGAAGCTGGCGCCGGCGTAGACGAACGGGCCCAGCACGATCACGGCGGCCAGCAGCACGCAGATCATGGCGGCCAGGCTGCGGCGGTTGCCCAGCCAGCGCGACAGCACCGAATACGGATACCAGGAACTGAACGCGAGGATGGCGGCCCACAGCAGCGCCGTGGTGAACGGCGCCAGCACCAGCAGCGAGCCGCCGATCAGGACGACCAGCGCCAGGACGGCGGCAATTTTTTCGATCAGTTGGCTGGAGTTCATCGGGTGCATCTCCGGGCATGCCGGCGTGACGGGAACGCCGACAATATATAGGAAAACATAGACCCTCCCGCCCGATAGCGGGGATGCCGGCGCGCGCGCGGGCAAAAAATGCTGCGTTGCGGTTGCTGCGCCGCGGCACGGGCGTGCGCCGGCGCGGGGTGTGGGAGTGTGGGAGGCGGGGCCGGCGCGCAGCCGCCGCGGCTCGCGGCAGCTGCGGCGGGCACGGGGCCGGGCGCTAGGCCGGCGGGTGAGCCGGCGGCGGCCCCTGCTCCAGCAGCGCCGCGATCAGGTCGGACTGCGTGACGATGCCGAGCAGCCGGCGCTGCGCGTCCACCACCGGCATCTCGTGCAGGCCGCCGTCGGAGAACGCGCGCGCCAGCTCCACCATCGGCTGCTCCGGCCGGGCGGTGGCCATGCCGGTGTGCATCAGGTCGCCGGCGCTGCCCGCGCGCGGCTGGCCGCCGGCGCGCGCGGCCAGCAGGTCGGCCAGGCCCAGCATGCCGACCAGGCGCCGCGCCTCGTCCACCACCGGCAGCGTGCGCAGGCCGTGGCGGTTGAGCAGCGCGCGCGCCTGCACGCCGCTGTGGCCGGGCTGCACCGTCACCACGTCGCGCGACATGATGTGCTCGCAGCGCACCTCGCCGAAGCGGCGGCGGTAGGCGCGCATCTGCGCGGCCACCAGGATGTCTTCCAGGTCGTCTTCCTCGATGTCGAGGAATTCGCCGCGCGCGCGCAGCACCGCGTCCAGGTCGGCGCGGCTGAAGCCCACGCGCGCGCTCGGCGGCGGATCGGCGGTGCGGTGCGCATTGGCGTGCTCGGCCGGGCGGTGCGGGTAGCGCCGCCGCAGCGCGTTGTTGAACAGCAGCGCCACCAGCAGCAGCAACATCGAATTGAGCGCCACCGGGAACGCCGCGAAGCCGAAGCCGAGCTTGGCCACGGCCGGCCCGCCGAACACGGCCGTGACCGCCACCGCGCCGCTGGGCGGGTGCACGCAGTGCAGCCGGAACATCGCCGCGATGGCCAGCGCCACCGCCGCCGCGGCGGCCAGCCCGGGGTCGGGAATCCAGCGCGCGCACGCCACCCCGATCAGCGCCGCCACCAGGTTGCCGCCGACGATGGACCACGGCTGCGCCAGCGGGCTGGCCGGCACCGCGAACAGCAGCACCGCCGAGGCGCCCATCGGCGCCACGAACCACGGGTTGAGGCCGCCGAGCATGCGGTGGCTGATCCATTCGGTGGCCAGCAGGCCGAGCAGCGCGCCCAGGCAGCTCTTGAAGCGCTCGCGCCGGCTGCCGGCGACGGGGGCGGGCACGAACGCGCGCAGCCAGGCGCGCGCCGGCGCGGGCGGGAAACCGGCCGGCGCGGCGGCGGAAGCGGCTCGGGAATCGGCCGGGGAAGGGGCCTGGGATGGCGGCATGGGGCGGGCCTGGTTCTCGGTTCGGTGGCCCGGGACGGGGCGCAAGGCTGGCTGCGCGGGCGCGGCGGCACGCATCCGCCGCCGGCCGCATCGCAGCAAGCCGGGCGCAAATATATCATGACGTGATACATTTCGCTGTCGCGGCGCCGGCTGCGGCACCACCCCATATGCGCGCCGCGCAAGCCCCCACGAGTCCCATCATGCACTTCGAAAAACGCGACTACGCCGTCAGCCGGCGCCTGCTGCTGCTGGCCGCCCTGGCGCTGCCGATCGGCGCGGTCAGCACGGCGGCGGCGCTGCTGCTGCTGAACCTGATCCGCTTCTTCACCAATCTCTTCTTCTTCCAGACGCTGTCGCTGGCCGAGCGCTCGCCGGCGCAGCACGCGCCCGGCGCGTGGGCGATCCTGGTGCCGGTGGCCGGCGGGCTGCTGGTGGGGCTGATGGCGCGCTACGGCAGCGACAAGATCCGCGGCCACGGCATCCCCGAGGCCATCGAGGCGGTGCTGTTCGGCAAGAGCCGGATGTCGCCGCGCGTGGCGGTGCTCAAGCCGCTCTCGTCGGGCATCGTGATCGGCAGCGGCGGGCCGTTCGGCGCCGAGGGGCCGATCATCATGACCGGCGGCTCGATCGCCTCGCTGCTGGCGCAATACCTGCACCTGACCGCCGCCGAGCGCAAGACGCTGCTGGTGGCGGGCGCCTGCGCCGGCATGACGGCGATTTTCGGCACGCCGGTGGCGGCGGTGCTGCTGGCGGTGGAGCTGCTGCTGTTCGAGCTGCGCCCGCGCAGCCTGCTGCCGGTGGCGCTGGCGTGCGCGGTGGCCGGTTTCCTGCGCCCGCTGGCGTTCGGTCCCGGCCCGCTGTTCGCCATGCAGACGCCGCCCGCCTCCGCCGTGGCGCTCGGCTCGTGCGTGGTCGCCGGGCTGCTGTGCGGCGTGCTCGGCGCGGTGCTGACGCTGGCGCTGTACCGCACCGAGGACCTGTTCTCCCGGCTCGGGCTGCACTGGATGTGGTGGCCCGCCATCGGCGGCGCGGTGGTCGGCATCGGCGGCTACTTCGAGCCGCGCGCGCTCGGCGTGGGCTACGACGTGATCGCCGACCTGCTGCACAATCGCCTGGCGCTGGAAGTGGCGCTGGCCCTGCTGGCGGTCAAGGCGGCGATCTGGGTCGCGGCGCTCGGCTCGGGCACCTCGGGCGGCGTGCTGGCGCCGCTGCTGATGCTCGGCGCGGGGCTGGGCGTGGCGCTCGGGCCGGTGCTGCCCGGCGGCTCGCCGCAGCTGTGGGCGCTGGTGTGCATGGCCGGCGTGCTGGGCAGCGTGCTCGGCGCGCCGCTGACCGCGATCGTGTTCGCGTTCGGGCTGACCCACGACAGCGAGGCGCTGCTGCCGCTGCTGCTGGCCACCGCGGTGGCGCACGGCTTCACGGTGCTGACCATGAAGCGCTCGATCATGACCGAGAAGATCGCGCGCCGCGGCCTGCACGTCTACCGCGAGTACGGCGTCGACCCGCTCGAGCGCCAGCACGTGGCGGACCTGATGACCACCGCGGTGGTGAGCGTGGACGGCGAGCAGGCGGTCGGCGCGCTGTGGCCGCGCCATTTCGGCGAGCACGCGCCGCACCGCGCCTATCCGGTGGTGTGCGGCGGGCGCGTGGCGGGCATGCTGGAGCGCAACGCCTTGCGCGGCCGGGAGGATTCGCCGCTGCGCGGGCGCGAGCTGATGATGCCGCTGGGCGCGGAGCAGGTGCTGCTGCCCGCGCACACCGCGCGCGCCGCCGCCGGGCGCATGGCGGCGCTCGGCGTGGGCCGCCTGCCGGTGGTGGCGGACGCGGAGTCGATGCGGCTGGTGGGCGTGGTGTCGCTGCGCGACCTGCTGCATCCCAGCGGGCAGGTGCTCGACGAAGAAACGCGGCGCGAGCGGCTGCGCGGCGCGGGCCGCGGCGGGCCCGCGCGCGCCGTCACTTCTTCGTGAGCCGGTCCATCATGCTCTTGACCTTCTGCTCGTTGCGGCGGTCGATCTCCGCCTTCTCGGCCGGGGTCAGCGCCGCCGTGTTGCAGGCGCCGGCGTAGCTGGAGAAGCGGCTGGCGCACTGCGCCGCCAGCTGCTTGGCGCGGGTCCAGTCGCCGGCCTGGCCGTAGAAGCGGATGGCGTCGGGCCAGGCCGCGGGGGCGTCGCTGAAGTAGCTCAGGCCCTGCTCCATCACCTGGCCCGCCTGCCGGCCCTGGCCGGCGCCGAGCAGCCCGCTGGCGCGGGTCACGTAGACCGTCCAGCTGCGGTCGGGCTCGGACTGCAGGTTGCGGTCCAGCAGCGCGCCGGCGCGCTGCATGCCCTGCGCGTTGCCGCCGGGGCCGAGCTCGGCCAGGCTCAGCGTCATCAGCGGCAGCGCCTGGCGCGCCGTGGGGCCGGAGCTGGCTTCCAGCGCCAGCTTGCGCGCGCGGGCGAAGTCCTGCGCCTGCAAGGCGCCCTGGGCATCGGCGGCGAGCTGGTAGTTCTTCAGCGTGGCGGCGGTGCGCCGCTGCGCCAGCGCGCGCGTCCAGGGCGCCACGCTCGGGCGCGGGCGCGGCTTGCCGGCCATCAGCGGCATGACCTGCGCGGTGAGCGAGTCGAGCCGGCCCGCGGTCGACGGGTGCGACACCGTGAGCTGGTCCCACAGGCCGCGCATGCCGTTGTCGAGGTTCTGGAACAGCCCGGCGCCGCCGGACTCCAGCGAGGCCTCCAGTTCGCGCACGGTCTGGTTGATGGCGTCGTTGCCCTGCGCCGTGCTCTTCTTGCGCGCATTGTCGGCGGCGGCCTGCTTGACCTGCTCGAGCAGGCGCTGCTGCTGGGCCTCGCGCAGCGCGGCGTTCTTCTGCTCCCAGGTGTCCTGGCGCTCGAGGAAGGCCTTGAAGCCCTGCGTGAACGAGTAGCCCAGGCGCAGGCTCACGGTGGCGCCGAAGCGGTCGGCGTTCTCTTCCTGCTGGCGGCCCCAGGCCGGCACCAGCACGCTCTTGCCGAGCGCGTAGGAGGCCAGCACGCTGTCGGCCAGGCCCCAGCCGGCGGCGTTGCCGGCCTTGCGCGCCAGCACCACGCCCACGGTGGTCCAGGTGGCGACCTTGTCGGCGGCGTCGGCCGCGCCTTCGAGCTGGTGGTAGTCGAGATAGACGTGGCCGTACTCGTGCGAGAGCAGTGCCACGATCTCATCCTCCGACTCGGCCGAGGCCAGCCAGCCCAGCGACAGGTAGATGTTGCCGCTGCCGGTGCAATAGGCCTGCAGGTCGCCGGAGGCGGTGATGTAGACCGCGCCGGGCCAGTCCGGCACGCCGGCCGCGGTCTTGACCCTGGCCAGCAGGCCGTCGAGGTAGGCCTGCATCTCCGGCATGTCGACCAGGCCGTAGCCGCGCGCGCGCTGGTTGCGCACGTCCGGGGCCGGGTCGGGCCATGTGCGCCCGGTGGGCACGGGCGGCAGCTCGCCGGTCTTGAAGGCGAAGGTGTCGCCGCCGGGCAGCGTGGCGCAGCCGGCGGCCAGCCATGCCGCGGCCAGCGCCGCCAGCGCGGCTTGCACAGGCCGCGCCGGCGCGCGGCGCGGGCGCCTGGGCTTCGGGCTTGCTCGCATGGCGCTCAGCGGCAGTTGGCTTCGCCGGCGCCCGGGGTGGAGCCGGTCGGGCTGTGGTTGCTGCCGCCCTGCATCACGGTGCCGGCGCAGCTTGCCCTGGCGCCGCGCGTGACGCGCACGGTCATGCTGTCGACCCAGTAGTCGTGCCCGGCCACGCGCACGCGGTAGAAGTCGTCCTTCGACTCGAGCACGGGCCACGGCAGGTTGTCCGGCGCCACGCTCTGCGCGGCGGCGGCGTCGCCGGGGTGCGCGTACAGCGGCAGCGGCTTGACGACGGCGCCGGCGACCTGGCCGAGGTCGGACGGCGGCGTGGCGGCGCCGGCCGGCAGCGCCGGCAGGACCGGCAGCAGGGCGAGCAGGGTGGCGGCGAGGCGGGCGCGGAGGGACGCGCGGAGGGACGGGAGGCGGCGCATGGTTTTTACTCCGGGTGGTGCGATTCGGTCAGGGGTGGCTCGTCCGGGTCGGTGCCGAGCGCGATGTCGGTGATCTTGCGGGTCCAGCCGAACCATTCGGCGGCGAGCGCCATCGCGGCGAGGTCCACCACGGGCAGCGTGCCGACGTCGAGCAGCCACTGGGCGCCGACGATGAACAGCATGATGGCCAGCGTGGAATAGGCCACGCGCCAGGCCTGCCCCGAGAGGAACGCACCGACCCGGCCGGCGCCGAGCAGGAACGCGCTCAGGTGCCGGTCGCGCGGGCCGCACGCGCCGGTGGTGCAGGCGTGGCGCAGGCGCGCGCGCAGGCGGCGCAGCCATACCCCGGGCTGGCGCCGCCAGCGCCCGCGTGCGTGCCGCGGCGGCGGGCCGCCGAACAGGCGCCGGCGGTGCAGCAGCAGGTGGGTCAGCGCCACCGCGACCAGGCCCAGCACGGCCAGGCGCCACGGCGGCGGCATCTCCCATTCCAGCGCGCGCTTGTAGCGCGCGCCGTAGGTCAGCAGGTTGTCGAGCGCCATCGCGTGCATGAACACGCCCGGGATCGGACCGTGCACGGGCGACGCCACCAGGTCGTTGCTGCCCGCCATCGAGGTGCCGATCAGCACGAAGCGGCCGTCGATGCGCTCGCGCAGCCGCTGCGCGTCCGCCTCGGTGGCCGGCTTGAGCTCGCGCATGGTCAGCGCGCGGCTGTAGGGGCAGATCGGCTTGAGCGCCTCGTCGCCGGCCCACAGCGCGCGCAGCGCGGGCGGCAGGACCTCGCCGGGGCCGGCATAGGGCCGGCACCATTCGGCGAAGCGCGGCAGGCCGGCATTGTCCACGCCCCAGACCAGCGCCATCGGCGCTTCCTCGCGCTCGAGCTTCACGCCGGCGGCATCCTCGGCCACCGCCAGCGCGGCACTGCGCGCGGGCGGGGCGCTGTCTTCGTCGCGCGCTTCGCCGTGCTCCCCGCCGTGCGCCTGGTTCTCGTGCCTGCCTTCATGGCCGCCGGCCTCGCGCCACAGCGGGTAGTTCCAGATCAGGCGGTCGATGCGGTCGGCCTCGTAGTCCACGCCGACCAGCGTGAAGCACGGCGCCTCGCCGGCAGGCGTGGCCAGGCCCGGGCGCAGCGCCAGCCGGCCGTCCGCGCCGGGCAGCGCGGCCAGGAAGACCGGCACGCCGCGGTCGCGCAGCCGGCACAGCGCCTGCACCAGCGCGGGCAGCGTGGCGTCGTCGCGCGCCTGCGTGAAGGTGATGTCGACGAAGATCGCGCGCGGCTTGTAGGCCTGCCCCAGCACCGACAGCCAGCGCGCGTGCGTGCGGTACGGCACCGGCCAGCCCTGGCCGGCCTCGGCCAGGGAGGTGTCGTCGATCAGCAGCACGGTCACGTCGTCGCGGCGCGCGGCGGGGTAGAAGGCGCCCACCAGCGCGCTCTGCGCGCGCGCGGTGACGTGGGTGATGGCGTCGCTGGAGGGCACCACCTTGGGCACGCCCCACAGCATCAGGAAGGAGATCACCAGCGCGAACGGCAGCGAGACCAGGAAGCGCGTCGCCGGCTTGTAGCGCCGGGCGTCTTCCCGCGCGCCGGCGGCGTGGCCGGTGGGCGGCGCGCCCGTGCCGGCTGGCGCCGCCGGCGTGGCGTGGTGAGGCGAGCTGGTCATCCTGCGGCGTTCTTGTTCTTGTCCTGGCGATGGCCGTGCGCGGCCCGCGCGCGCAGGGCTGTCCCGGGGGAGGTCAGATGTGGATCAACGGTGGCAAATGCCGGCGCTCATGATAGCTCGAAATTACATTTGCTTACATATGCCGATGTGGCTGCGGGGAGACAGCCGCCCCATCGGAGGGCGGGCAGGGCGGGAGGCGGGCAGGCGGG
>NZ_AQPL01000390.1:0-9934 GCF_000395345.1 Cupriavidus sp. WS
GGGCGGGAGGCGGGCAGGCGGGCCGCGCGCGGGTTCAGGCGGGCTGCACGTAGACCGTGAGCTGCAGGTCCACGATGCGGTAGCCTTTTTCCGCGACGAAGCGGTCCAGCCGTTCGAGCAGGGCTTCGTCCTCGAACTTGAAGATCTTCCCGTCCTGCATGCTGACCACGTGGACGTGCCGGCTGCCGTCGGACAGCTCGTAGAACGACTTGCCGTGGCCGAGCTGGCTGCGCCGGACGATGCCGGCGTTCTCCATGTCGCCCAGCACGCGGTAGACGGTGCCGATGCCGACCTGGTTGCCGGCGTCCCGGAGGGCGACGTAGAGGGCCTCCGCGGTCGGGTGCGCGTGGGCGCAGCGCTGCAGCGCGCCGAGGACCTGGAGCCGCAGCAGGGTGGGACGCAGGCCGGCGTCGCGGAGTACGGATTCGGAAGCGCTCATGGTGGAAAGGGGGCGGGGGCGCGGCGTGGCGTGGGCCATCCGAAGGGGCTCGGCGCTCAGATCTCAGACCATTCGCGCAGCAGGTTGTGATAGTGGTGGGTCAGCGTCAGCAGCTCTTCCGACTCGCCGCAGCGGGTCCGCAGCGACTGGATGGCCTGGTCCAGCTCGAACAGCATGGTGCGCCGGCCGTCGTTGCGGATCATGCTCTGCATCCAGAAGAACGAGCACAGGCGGCTGCCGCGGGTCACGGGGGTGACGCAGTGCACGCTGGTGGACGGGTACAGCACCATGTCGCCGGCCGGCAGCTTGACTTCGTGCACGCCGTAGGTGTCGCGGATGGTCAGGTCGCCGCCGTCGTATTCTTCGGGGTCGCACAGGAACAGCGTGGCCGACAGGTCGGTGCGCAGCCAGCCCGGGCTGTGGTCGTGGGCGCGCACCGCGCCGTCGACGTGGAAGCCGTAGTGCTCCAGATTCGCGCTGTCGTAGCGGTTGAACAAGGGCTGGGCGATGCGCAGCGGCAGCGCCGCGGAAAAGAACAGGGCGTTCTTCTTCAGCGCCTCGGTGACGATGCCCGCCATTTCGATCGAGGCCGGGGCATTGGCCGGGGCCTGGCGGTTGTTCTTCACCCTGGCGCCGGCGGTGCCGACCGTGGCGCGGCCGTCCACCCATGCGCCGGACTCGAGCCTGCCGCGCAGGGTCCGGACTTCTGCGGCGCTCAGCACGCCGGGGATGTGGAGAATCATGATGTCGACATGTTGTATTGGTGCCCCGCCGGCCGCGCGCGGCCGCCGGCGGGGCGGCCTGGCTGCCGTCAGAAGCTGATGTTAGCCGTCAGCAGCGCGGTGCGCGGCGCTCCCGGGAAATACCGGTAGCCGCTCTTGTTGATGGACGCGACGTAGTTCTTGTCGAAGATGTTGTACACGTTCACCTGGAAGCTCAGGTTGCGCGACACGCGGTAGCTGGCCATCGCGTCGAACACCCAGTACGGATCGGTGTGGTCCGGCGTGCCGACCGCGCCGTCCGTGCCGCGCTTGAGCCCGCTCAGGTAGCGCGCGCCGCCGCCGATGGTGAAGCCCAGCGGCAGCTTGTACGTGGTCCACAGCGAGAGCGCGTGCTTGGGCGTGTAGGAGAGCAGGTTGGAGCCGTCCTGCGAGACCGCGCTGCCCGCCGCGACGGTGGCGTTCTGCAGGGTGTAGCCGCCCGTCAGCGACCAGTTCGGCGTGATCTGCCCCGCCGCGCCCAGCTCGATGCCCTGCACGCGCTTCTTGCCGATCTGCCCGTAGGTGCCGTCGTCGAGCAACTGCACTTCGTTGGTGATGTCGGTGCGGAACAGCGCGGCCGAGGTGAGCAGCTTCTTGTCGAACAGCTCCCACTTGGTGCCGATCTCGGCCGTCTTCGCGCGCTGCGGCGAGAAGTCGATGCGGTTGGCGCTGTTGCCGCTGCCGGCCGCGGCCAGGGCGAAGTTGGCGCCGCCCGGGGGCTGCTGCGAAACCGCGTAGTTGGCGTAGACGTTGCCGTTCGGCGTCACGCGGTACAGCGCGCCCAGCTTCCAGTCGAACAGGTTGCCCGAGGTCGAGGCGTTGACCGTGGTCACGGGCGTGCCGGCGGCGACGCCGCCAGGGCAGGCCACCACGGTGCGGCCGGTGCCGCCGCACGCGGTGGCGCTCGAATAGTGGGTGTTGTAGTGGTCCCAGCGCAGCCCGCCGTTGACCTGGATGCGGTCGGTCAGCTCGACCGTGTCGAAGAGGTAGGCGGCGACGGTGTTGGTCGAGCCGCTGGAGTCGGCGCCGTTCTTGCCGTAGTTCGTCGCGAACAGGCTGCTGTTCGGGCTGTAGATGCTGACGTTGGGCAGCGTCGGCGAATTGTGGCCGTACAGGGTCTGCTCTTCGTGCGTGAATTCGACGCCGGCGCTGATGTCGTGCTTGAAGCTGCCGGTCGCGAACTTGCTGGTGACGTTGGTCTGGTTGCTCAGGATCTGGTTGACGCTGTCGCGCAGGTTGGGCGTGCGCGTCATGGTCCAGGTCGACGGATCGGCGGGGTTGGGCGTCACGATGTTGGTCGCGGCGGCCATGAACGAGGTCAGCAGGTAGTCCTGCTTGGTCTGCGCCCAGCGCGTGGTGTTGTGCAGCGTGGTGGTGTCGCTGAAGCGGTGGTCCACGCGGATGGTGGCCATGTCCGTGGTCGAGTCGTCGTGGTCCGACGCGGTGCCGTAGAAGTTGTGCGTGTCGACCCTGCCGCTCGTGTTCAGCAGCGACAGCGCGGCGTTCGGCGCGCGGTAGCCGGGCAGCCCGATGGTCGAGACGCCGCCGTCCGGCACGTTGTTCTGCTTCACGTGCATGTAGTCGATGTACACCGTGGTCGGCGTGTTCAGGCCGAACGCCAGCGAAGGCGCGATGCCCCAGCGCTGGTTCTCGGCTTCGTCGCGGCCGGCGACGTCGGCCTTGTGCCCCATCAGGTTCAGGCGGAACGCGGTGGTTTCGCCGATCGCGCGGTTCCAGTCGATGGTCGAGCGCGCGTAGCTGGACGTGCCCGCGCTCAGGCTGGCGTCGAAGCTGTTGTCGAGCGTGGGCTGCTTGGTGATCAGGTTGATCGAGCCGCTCGGCGCGCTGCGGCCGTAGTCCGAGCCCGACGGCCCCTTGATGACCTCGACCTGCTGCGTGTTGAACATGTCGCGGTAGGTGGTGTTCGTGTCGCGGATGCCGTCGACGTAGATGCTGTTCGAGGTGTCGATCCCGCGCATGTAGATCGCGTCGCCGGTGCTGGTGCTGCCGTTCTCGCCGGCGAAGAAGGTGCCCGCGCCGGGCACGTTGCGCAGCGCCTCCGTCAGCGTGGTCGCCTGCTGGTCCTTGATGATTTCCTGGTTGATGATGGTGACGGTCTGCGTGGTGTCCTTCAGCGGCTCGGTGAATTTCGGCGAGGCCAGGGTATCGGTCTTGTAGGTGCCCGAGGCGGCGCTGACCTGCACCGGCGGCAGCGTGACTTCCGACGGGGCCGCGGCCTGCGCGGCGGCGGGCAGCGGGCAGCCCAGGGTCAGGCCGGTGGCGATGGTGGCGGCGGCTCCGGCGAGCGACGGATAACCCGTGCGGGACTCGGAGGGCGAGGATTTTCGACTGCGGATGTAAGACATTTGTCGTGTTTTGGATGGGTCCGTATCGCGGCAGATACAGATCGTCATAGGGGCACCCGTTCCAGTGCATGCATGCGGCCATGCTGATGCTCATGTCGCCGGGCAGCGCTTGCCAGGTTCGCGCGTTGCGGTGCTGCCGACGCCATGTGATGACGGGGATGATTTGGATCCAAGTGGTTTAGGCGGCACCTCCTCTTGCTGTGCGGGATCCCTGTCGCGGCCGCCTCCGATCTCCATTGGTGGCGCATGGATCACTACGTAAATGAAAATAATTATCATTTTAGTTTCCGTAATGTATTTTTTGCAACACAGACTTAAATAAATTGAACTTATGCGCGGCAGGAGACGCCACGGCGGGCATCCCGAACATGCCGCCGGGGCCGCGCCGGGGCGGGCCCGGCGGGGCGCCCGGCGGCCATGCGGCGCGCCAGCCAGGAAGCGGGACGCCCGGGTTGGCCGCGTGTCGTCGGAGGGGGAGGGAGAGGGGGGAAAGGCGATGCGGCGGCCCGCTGCGGGGCGCCGCGGCCGGGTGCCACGCCGGGATTACACAGGATTACGCGGGGTTACACCGGGTCACGCGCGTTTACGCCGGACCGCGCGCTCCCGGCGGGCATGCCGGAGCGCATGCCGCTCAGAGCTTGTAGCTCGACAGCAGGATGCTGGTCTCGGTGGCGCCGATGCCGTCGATCATGCGGATGCGGTCGAGCGTGCGGTCGAACGCCTCGAGCGTGTCCGCGCGCAGCTCGGCGATGATGTCCCAGCGCCCGTTGGTGGTGTGCAGGGCCTGCACGTTGGGCTCGCCGCGCAGCGCCTGCAGCACCTGGCGGCCCTTGTTGCCTTCCACGGCGATGGTCATCCACGCGCGGATGCGGTGGGCCTCGGCCTCGGGCTTGAGGCGGACCGTGTAGCCGACGATCAGCCCTTCCTTCTCCAGCCTGTCGATGCGGTTCTGCACGGTCGCGCGCGACACCCGCAGGGCCTTGGCCAGCGCGGTGGCGGGCAGGCGCGCGTTGTCGCGCAGCAGGGCGAGAAGCTGGCGGTCGGTGTCGTCCATGCGGGTTTCCGGGGTGGCCTGGGGTGTACCTGGATCGGGTTGGCGATTCGCCAGATGAAACTGGCGATATGAAAAGCATAGCAGGCGGATTGCGCAACCTGCTGCCTTTTAGTTAGCGCTGCACTGCACCAGAATGCAGTCACCGCGGTCCTCGGACCGCACGCACCTTCCACCCCCGCAGCCGTCACCCAGAAAGGAGCCAGCGTGATCCACCAGCCCACCATCCTGCTTGTCGACCCGACCCACTACGACGTGTCCTACAGCATCAACCCGTGGATGGACCCGGGCCTCTGGGCGCGCGATCCGCGCGGCATGCACCAGCACGCGGTGCGCTCGTTCGAGGCGCTCCACGCCGCGCTGCGCGCGTCGGGCTTCGCGGTGGAGACCGCGCCCGGCACGGCGGGCCTGCCCGACATGGTGTTCCCGGCCAACGCGGCGGTGGTGCTGGACGGCCACGCGGTGCTGGCGCGCTTCCGCCATCCCGAGCGCGCCGGCGAGGAAGCGCCGTTCGCGCGCATCTTCGAGGGCCTGCGCGAGCGCGGCCTGATCGACGCGGTGAGCGTGCTGCCCGAAGGCTGTTTCCAGGAGGGCGCGGGCGACTGCATCTGGGACGCGGTGCGCGGCCATTTCTGGGCCGGCTTCGGCCCGCGCTCGACGCGCGCCGCGGCCGACGTGATGGCGCAGCGCTTCGGCCGCGAGGTGGTGGCGCTGGAGCTGGCCACCGAGCAGAGCTATCACCTCGACGTGTGCTTCTGCCCGCTGTCGGGCGGCGAGATCCTGTACTACCCGCCGGCCTTCACGCCGCAGGCGCTGCGCACGCTGCGCGGGCGCGTGCCGGCCAGCCAGCGCATCGAGGCCAGCGAGGACGACCTGCGCCACTTCAGCGTCAACGCCGTCAATCTGCACGACCAGATCGTGATGACGCGCACCACGCCGCACCTGCGCGCCGAGCTGGGCCAGCGCGGCTACCACCTGCGCGAGGTCGACCTGTCGCCGTTCATGCTGTCGGGCGGCGGCGCGTACTGCATGACGCTGCGGCTGGACCGCGCCAGCGCGGCGGCGCAGGCCACCGGCGGCACGCGCGCGGCGCCGGCCGCCGCGTGAGCGCCGGCCGGGCGCGCACGCCATTCAACGGGGGAACATCATGAGAGAGATCGCCTTGACCCGCTTCCTGGATGCCGGCGACGTGGCCGCGCTGGTGCGCGAGACCGGCGTCGCCAGCGCCATCGCGCAGATGGCCCATCACATCCGCCAGGATTTCCTGCGCTGGGACGCATTCGAGAAATCGGCGCGGCTGGCCTCGCATTCGCCGGGCGGCGTGATCGAGCTGATGCCGGCCAGCGACGGCGTGCAGTATGCGTTCAAGTATGTCAACGGCCATCCGCGCAACGCGCTGGCGGCCATGCCCACGGTGATGGCCTTCGGCGTGCTGGCCGAGGTGGCGAGCGGCTTTCCGCTGCTGCTGGCCGACCTGACGCTGGCCACCGCGTTGCGCACCGCGGCCACCTCGGCGCTGGCCGCGCACGCGATGGCGCGGCCCGGCGCCAGGGTCATGGCGCTGATCGGCAACGGCGCGCAGGCCGAGTTCCAGGCGCTGGCCTTCCACGCCATGCTCGGCATCCGCGAGATCCGCGCGTTCGACATCGACCCGGCCGCGACCGCGCGGCTGGCGCGCAACCTCGACGGGATACCGGGCCTGAGGGTGGTGGCGGCGGCATCGGCGCGCGCCGCGGTGGACGGCGCCGACATCGTCAGCACCGTGACCGCGGACAAGACGCGCGCCACCATCCTGACGGCGGAGATGGTGGCGCCGGGCGTGCACATCAACGCGGTCGGCGGCGACTGCCCGGGCAAGACCGAGCTGCACGCGGACATCCTGCGCGCGGCGCGCATCGTGGTGGAATACGCGCCGCAGACGCGCATCGAGGGCGAGATCCAGCAGTTGCCGGCCGACTGGCCGGTCACGGAGCTGTGGGAAGTGCTGGCCGGGCGCGCGCCGGGGCGCGGCGGCGCGCACGAGGTGACGGTGTTCGATTCGGTCGGGTTCGCGCTGGAGGACTACGCCGCGCTGCGCTGGCTTCATGCCGCGGCCCACGCGCGGCACCGCGGCAGCCACGTGGAGCTGGTGGCCACGCCGCCCGACCCGCGCGATCTCTACGGCTGGATGATGGCGGCGGCCGCGCTGCTGCCCGCGCGCGCGGCGGAGGCGGAGCCGGCGTGAGCCGGCATCGGCATCGGCCGCCCGTGCCGGCGGATGCCCGCGGGGCTCAGCCGGCCGCGCCGCGCGTCATCATCAGCTGCGCGCGCAGGAAGCCCTTGACCTCTTCGAGCGACGGCGTCTTCAGGAAGACCATGATGCCCCAGTGCTGCAGGGCGTCGGCCACGCCGTCGTAGGCCTGGCGGTTGGTGATCACGGCGAAGATGACGTTCTGGCGCGCGAAGAAGTTCTGCAGCTTCTCGATGGTGGCCGACTCGGCGTCGCTCAGTTCTTCCACGTAGTAGAGCACCACGCGCGGGTGCGAGCTGACCGACGTGATGATCGTGTCCACCACGTCCTCCACCACCACGCTCTTCAGCGGCAGGCCCCACTTGCCCAGTTGCGCGTGGATGCGCTGGGCTTCCTGGTGGTTGGGGTGGAACACCACGAGATCGAGCTCGTGCACCGACGGCAGGTCCTGGCCGACGCGCGTGGCCAGCAGCCGGTGCACGGTCTCCTTGTGAATGCGGCGGTGGCCCCCGTTGGTCTTCCAGGCACCGAGTTCGCCGCGCTCCACCATCTTCTGTACAGTGCCCAACGAGACATTGAGCAGCTTGGCGGCGGTACGCGTGCTGTAGTAAGGCTTTTCAGCCAGTTCTGAATCCAGTTTCATCCGTTCACCCGTTAACAAGAAAACTCCGCACTGCGGTGCGACTGGCAGTGACAGCGCGTGCCTCCCGCGCTGGTTTGGATTCCGGCCGCGCGTAAAAAAAGCGCAACGACGCATGGCGTGCCGGCACCCTGAGCCTCTTGCATGACCTGCCCGATAACCCGGGCGCCGGAAGCGGAGGTGCTCCGCAGCCATGCAAGGACGTGATCTTGCGTCACAGGTGCCTTCTTCTTCCAAGGGAAGAATGCCGGTTTCCAATCATATGCGTTATCGAACATACGCTGCCACCGGGGGGTGGCAAATATTTCGAAAACGCCTCGAACGCTCCCACTTCTGTCTTTAAACGCATATTGTCGCGTTCTGGCAGACACGCGGCCAGCGGAATTTATCGCAAACAATGCAGACATCTGAAGCGGGGTCTACCCTGCACCCAGGATGCCCCGTCGCGGTGCGCGAAGGGCAGCCGGCGGCGCGCGCGGGACGCCCGCCCGCGCGCCGCGCGGCAGATGGCTTGCGTCCGCGCGCGTCGGCGTGGCCGGCGGCGGGCATGAGGGGGCGGCGCCGGCGCTAGGCCGGCCCGGAGCCGGCGGTCTCGAGCACGGGCAGCGCGGCCGGCATCGCAGCGGGCGCGGCGGCGGGCAGCCTGGCGAGGTCGGCGGCCAGCGCGGGCTCGCTGCACGGCACCAGGTCCGGCGCGGCCGGGTCGCCGTCCGCGGTGGCGGCCGCGGCCGTGGCCTGCGCCCTGAGTTCGCGCGTCTTGATGACGATGAAGTATTCGTAGATCGATTGCAGGATCGCGTAGGTCAGCCCGGCGCGGCCGTCGAGGAAGCCGCGCTTGCCCAGGTAGAGCAGCAGGAACTTGGCCAGCGGGCGCAGCGGCAGGCGGAAGAACAGCTCCTTCTGGTGCGCGCGCCGGCGGTGGAAGTCGCGCGCGAACAGCGCCTCGCGCAGGCTGAAGTCCGCCTTGCCGCGCCGGTTGTCGATGGTCTGCTGCGCCTCCAGGCTGCTGTAGCCGTTGTGGCGCGCGATCCAGTGGCTCAGGCCCTTGCTGAAGGGAAAGTGGTCGAGATAGCCGGACAGTTCGCCGACCGGGCCGTCGGGGATCGAGGTGGGATTGACCAGCCGTTCGTAGCGCATGCGCTCGGGCCGGAACAGGCGCAGGTAGAACGGCGCGGCCTGCACGTGGCGCAGCCAGGTGTCAAGGAAGAAGTCGCGCCGCTGCACGCGGTAGGCCACCTCGTCGCGCGCGCCGCGCGCGGCGGCGCACACCTGCTCGACCAGCGCGGGCGTCATGCGCTCGTCGGCGTCGATGTAGAACACCCAGGGATGGCGGAAGCGGATATGGCGCAGGCCCCAGTTCTGGTGGCTGGCCCAGTTGTCGAACGGCCGCTGCGTGACGTGGGCGCCGAAGCGCCGGGCGATCTGCACGGTGGCATCGGTGCTCATGGAGTCGTAGACGTGGATGTCGTCGGACCACGCCACGCTCTGCAGGCAGCCCGGCAGGTCCTGCTCCTCGTTGCGCGTGAGGATCAGCACCGAGACGCCGGGCGCGGCGTGCCGCGGCTGCATCTGGCCGGCCGCGCTGGCCGGACTAGGCTGGGGCTGTGCCATGTCTTGTCCTCGTGCTGATGGGCCGGGCCGGGACGCCGGCGTAGACGGTCCAGGGCGCGCGCAGGCTCCGCGTCACCACGGCGCGCGGCGCGACCACCGCGCCTTCGGCCAGGGACACGCCCGGCGAGACGAAGGCCTCGGCGCAGATCCACACGTGCGATGCCAGCACGATGGGATGCGCCACCAACTGGAAATTGGCGCTGTTGTAGTCGTGGCTGCCGGTACACAGGTGCGCGCCCTGCGAGACCACGCAGTGGGCGCCGATCTCGATCGGCGCCATGTTGTAGAGCGTGACGCCGTCGGCCACGCCGCTGTGGCCGCCCACGCTCAGTTGCCACGGCGCCCAGATTTTCACGTCCGGGTAGATGTGCACATGCGGCCCGAGGCGCGCGCCGAACAGCCGCAGCAGCGCCGCGCGCCACGCGTGCAGCGGGCGCGGGCTGGGCCGGAACAGGCACAGCCAGACGCACTGCCAGAGCTGGCGCTGGAGCCGGTTGCCCAGCGTGAACGAGGCGCCGGTGGTCGGGTCGTTGCCTTGCAGGATCATCGTCGTTGCGCTCGATGGTTGGCGGCCGCGGCACGCGCGCGCGCCCCGGCCGGCGGCCGGGCTTGGTCCCGCACCGGCCGCGCCTGGCGCCGGGAGGACGCGGGGCGCGCGGGAAGGGGTGAGCTCATGGTGGCGCGCCGGCCGGCGCGCTTCGGTGCGGCACCTCACACAGCGCGCGCGGCGGCGCGGCGCGGGCCGGCCCGCGGCGCAGCGGGGGAAGGACGAAAGGGACGGACGAAGGGGAAGGACGAAGGGGAAGGGGGAAAGGCGGGCGGCGGCGCGGCAGTCG
>NZ_AQPL01000391.1:0-2276 GCF_000395345.1 Cupriavidus sp. WS
AGTCGGCGGGCGCGCCGCCGCGCGGCTCAGAGCCGGTACTTCTTCACCTTGTCGAACAAGGTGGTCTTGGCGATGCCGAGCGCCTCGCTGGCGCGGCTCAGGTTGCCGTCGTGGCGGCGCATGGCGTCGGCCACCAGCGCGCGCTCGAACTGCTCGACGGCCTGCGCCAGCGGCAGCGCGGCCGGCGCGGCGGTGCCCTGGCCCGGGTTGCAGCCCAGCCCGAGCACGTGGCGCTCGGCGAGGTTGCGCAGCTCGCGCACGTTGCCGGGCCATTGGTAGGCCATCAGCGCGGCCATCTCGGCGCGGCTCGCCGGCAGCGCCTCGCGCTCGAAGCGCAGCGCGGCCTGCGCCACGAAATGCTCGAACAGCGGCGGCACGTCCTCGCGGCGCTCGCGCAGCGGCGGCAGTTCCAGCGTGACCACGTTGAGCCGGTAATAAAGGTCGGCGCGGAACTGGCCGGCCTCCGACAGCGCCTTGAGGTCGGACTTGGTGGCCGCCACCACGCGCGTGTTGACCGGCACCGGGGTGTTGGAGCCGAGCCGCTCCACCACGCGCTCCTGCAGCACGCGCAGCAGCTTGATCTGCATCGGCATCGGCATGCTCTCGATCTCGTCGAGGAACAGCGTGCCGCCCTCGGCGTGCTCGATCTTGCCGATGCGCCGGCGCGCCGCGCCGGTGAAGGAACCGGCCTCGTGGCCGAAGATCTCGCTTTCGAACAGCTGCTCGGGCAGCCCGCCGCAGTTGATCGGCACGAAATGCCGCGCGTGGCGCGCGCTGGCTTCGTGCAGGCAGCGCGCCACCAGCTCCTTGCCGGTGCCGGTCTCGCCGTGGATCAGCACGTTGGCGGCGGTGTCGGCCAGGTCGGCGATCAGGCGGCGCAGCCGCTCGATGGCCGGCGAATGGCCGGTCAGGCGCGCCTCGAGCGTGTCGCGCCCGGCCAGCCTGCGGCGCAGGTCGGCCACCTCCAGCACCAGGCGGCGCTGCTCCAGCGCGCGCCGCGCCACCTCCACCAGCTGCTCGGGCGAGAACGGCTTCTCGAGGAAGTCGTAGGCGCCGTCCTTCATGGCCTGCACCGCCAGGCTGACGTCGCCGTGGCCGGTCACCATCACCACCGGCAGCGTGGCGTCGCGCGCGCGGAGCGCGCGCAGCAGCGCCATGCCGTCCATGCCGGGCAGGCGGATGTCGCTGACCACCACGCCGGCGAAGCCCGCGCCGGCTTCGCGCAGGGCCGCCTCGGCGCTGCCGGCCGCGCGCGTGGCGATGCCTTCGAGCCGCAGCGCCTGCTCGCAGCCCAGGCGCACGTCCGGGTCGTCCTCGACGATCAGTACGGTGAGCGGGCTAGTCGTCATGTGCGGTTTCCTTGCCAGGCTGGCCACCCGGGCAGCCCGGTCCGGCCCCGGGCCGCGCCAGCGGCAGCACCAGCGTGAAGCAGGCGCCGCCGTCGGGATGGTTGCTGGCGTCGAGGCTGCCGCCGAACTCGTCCAGGATGCCGGCCGACAGCGTCAGGCCCAGCCCCAGCCCCTGGCCGGCCGGCTTGGTGGTGAAGAACGGCTCGAACAGGCGCGCGAAGGCTTCCTGGGACAGGCCCGGGCCGTTGTCGCGGATGGTCAGGCGCAGCTTGTCGCCGGCCAGGTGGGCGCGGATCTCCAGCACCGGCGCGGCGGTGGCGGCCATCGCGTCGAGCGCGTTGCCGATCAGGTTGACCAGCACCTGCTCCAGGCGGTTGGGGTCGCAGGCCAGCACCAGGCCGGGCTCGAGCTGGCGGCGCAGTTCCGGGCGCATGGCCTGCAGGCGCGTGTCGAGCAGGAACAGCGCGTTGTCGAGCGCCTCGTCCAGCCGCGCGGTGCGCCCGCCCTGGCCGGGCTTGCGCGCGAACGACCGGAGCGCGCCGGTGATGCGGCCCATGCGCTCGACCAGGCCGATGATGGTGGCGAGGTTGGCCTGCGCGGTGGCATTGTCGCCGCGCGCAAGGAATTTCTGCGTGTTGCCGGAGAGCGTGCGCAGCGCCGCCAGCGGCTGGTTGAGCTCGTGGGCGATGCCGGTGGACATCTGCCCCACGGCGGCCAGCTTGCCGGCCTGCAGCAGGCCGTCCTGGGCCTGGCGCAGGGTGGCCTCGGCGCGGATGCGCTCGGCCACCTCGGCCTGCAGCTGCTGGTTGGCGGCCGACAGGTCGGCGGTGCGCTCGGCCACCTTGCGCTCCAGCTCGCTGTTGGCGGCCTCGAGCGCGGCGCGCGCGGCCAGCCGCTCGCCGGCGATGCGCCGGCGCACGTTCCAGG
>NZ_AQPL01000392.1:0-1236 GCF_000395345.1 Cupriavidus sp. WS
GGCCAGCCGCTCGCCGGCGATGCGCCGGCGCACGTTCCAGGCCGCCGCCAGCAGCAGCACGAAGGCGGTCAGCACGCCCGCCAGCGCGGCGGTGTTGAGCGCGGCCAGGCGCGCCTGGGAGGTGTTGGTGAGCAGCGTGAGCTGCCAGTCGGTGCCGACCAGTTCCGCGTTCTGCGCCAGCATCGGCGGGCCGCGCCGCAGGCGCACCAGCGCGTCGCTGTCGGACAGCTTGCGCACCGGCGCCAGTTCGAGCTGCGGCAGCGGGGCGCGGTTGTACTGGAGGCTGCGCTGCAGGCGGACGCGCTGCTCGGCCGACAGCGGCCTGAGCGCGGCGAGCTTGAGCGACGGGTCCGAGGCCAGGATCACCACGCCGTTCTCGTCGGTCAGCAGCATCTGCGCGTCGGCGCCCTGCCAGCGGTTCTCGAGCGGCTCCAGGCCGACCTTGACCACCGCCACGCCGCGCGGCTTGTGGCGGTCGCCGAGCGGCGCGGACAGGTAGTAGCCGGGCTCGCTGCGCGTGGTGCCGACGCCGTAGAAGCGGCCGAGCTGGCCGTCGGCGGCGTCGCCGAAATACGGGCGGAAGCTGAGGTCCTCGCCCATGTAGCTGTCGGGGCGCTGGTAGTTGCTGGCCGCGCGCACGCGGCCGCGCGCGTCGAGCACGAACACCGCGCGCGTGCCGGCGCGCGCGTTGAGCGCGGCCAGGTACTGGTTGGCCGCCTCGACCCGGGCCGGGTCGTCCGGGTTGGCCAGCAGCGCGGCGATCTTGTCTTCGAGCGACAGCAGGCTGGGCACGTAGTCGTAGCGGGCCAGCTCGCTCGACAGCGCCTGGCTGTACAGGCGCAGCTGCACCTGGCCGCGCTCGCCCTGGCGCACCAGCGCGGCGTCGTAGCTGTAGCGGTAGCCCAGCGCGCCGGCCAGCCCGACCAGCATCGCCAGCGCCAGCATGGCGAGCGGCGGCACCCAGCGGCGCAGGCGGCCGGCGCGGCCGTAGCTGGCGCAGGCGTCCTGCGCGGTGTCGCGCGGGCTGGCGGGCGGGGTGGCGTGCGAACGGAACGGGCCGGTCATGGAGCGGGCGGGGAAGGCTTGCGTGTGCTGCGGATGGCGATGGATGGCAGGGGTGGCGTGTGGTCGGGCCAAATGTGCCGCCGGCATGGCACCGCAACGGCGCCGCCCGCAGCAACCCCGTCTTTTACCACAACGCGCGGCGCCGGCCGCAAAACAAAAAGGGCCCGGCCG
>NZ_AQPL01000393.1:0-21872 GCF_000395345.1 Cupriavidus sp. WS
CTTTGAAGTTGACGTTAAGAAGTTGAATTTGACTTTGAAGTTGACTTTGAATTTAAGCCTTTGACTTTGAAGTAAAATATTTGAATAAAAAAACACTAAAAATCAAAAAACCCCCCTCTCCGCCAGATTGCGGTACAGCGCCCGCACACCGAAGGCCCAAGGCGCAATCTCCGTACTCAACCTCACTGTATTGACCAACGCGCCAAGCGCGGGCGCCGAGATCGTCACCACATCACCGAGATGATGCGTGAAGCCGGCGCCCGGCGCATCGCGATCCTTGATCGGCGAGAACATGGTGCCGAGGAACAGCATGAATCCGTCCGGATACTGGTGATGCGCCCCGCAGGTCTGCGCGACCAGATCGGCCGGATCGCGGCTGATCTCTGCCATGTGGCTCACGCCTTCCAGCACGAAGCCGTCGTCGGCGCCTTCCACCCGCAGCGACACGTTGGCGTGGCGCACGCTGTCCAGCGTGAAATGCCCATCGAACAGCCGCACGAACGGGCCGATCGCGCATGAGCCGTTGTTGTCCTTGCACTTGCCGAGCAGCAGCGCGGAGCGGCCTTCGATGTCGCGCAGGTTGACGTCGTTGCCGAGCGTGGCGCCGACCGGCTGGCCGGCGGCGTTCACCGCCAGCACGATCTCCGGTTCCGGGTTGTTCCACACCGAGGCCGGATGCAGGCCGACGTCGGCGCCGAAGCCGACCGCCGACATCGGCTGCGATTTCGAGAACACTTCGGCGTCGGGGCCGATGCCGACTTCCATGTACTGCGACCACGCGCCGCGCCGCTCGAGTTCGGCCTTGAGCCGCCGCGCGGCTTCGGAGCCGGGTTTGATCTTCGACAGGTCCGCGCCGATCAGCGCGGCGATGGTCTCGCGCACGTCCCGGGCGCGCGCGGGGTCGCCGCCGGCCTGTTCCTCGATCACGCGCTCGATCAGGCTGACCGCGAAGGTCACGCCGCACGCCTTGATGGCCTGCACGTCGCACGGCGCCAGCAGCCGCGTCGCGTTGCCGGCGGCGCCGGGCGCGCTGGCGGCCAGCAGCGCCGCGGCCGGGCCGAGTGCCTCGCCGGGCGCGTGGCGCACGATGTCCGCCGCGTCGGCGCGGTCGAACAGGTCGGCCGTGGTCGGCACGGCGGCGGTGATGTCGAACGCTTCGCCGCCGCGCACGGCGACCACGCAGGGGCCTTCGTGAGCGCCGGCGCGGCGCCAGACGCGCCCGGCCAGCAGCGCCCGATCGAGGTCGTCGGGCAGGCAGCGCAATGCGTCGGCGGGGCTCATGACAGGGCCGCGCGCGGGCGCGGTGCGAAGGTCCTGGGCAGGCCGGCGCGCGCGATGGCGCCGGTGAACGGCTCGCCGGGCAGCCACGCGGCCAGCGTCTCGCGCATTTCGCGCAGCGCGTCGAGGTCGATGCCGGTGTGCAGGCCCTCGGACTCGAGCAGGAACACGGTGTCCTCGGTATTGATGTTGCCGGTCGCGTTGGGCGCGAACGGGCAGCCGCCGAGGCCGCCGAGCGAGGCGTCGAAGCAGCGCACGCCGGCGTCGAGCGCGGCGATCACGTTGGCCAGCCCCAGCCCGCGCGTGTCGTGGAAGTGGCAGGCCAGCGGCACCTCGCCGGCCAGCGCGCGCACCTTGCGCATCAGCGCGCGCACCTGGCCCGGATGCGCGTAGCCGACCGTGTCGGCGATGGTGATTTCCTCGGCGCCGGCTTCCAGCAGCGTCTCCACCAGCGCCAGCACGGTGCCTTCGTCCACCTCGCCGGCGATGGTGCAGCCGAACGCGGTGGCCACGCCGGCGCCCAGCACCACGTGCCGGCCGCTTTCGTCGCGCGCGGCCACGATGCGGGCGAAGTCCTCGGCGGACTCAGCCGTGGTGCGCCGGACGTTCTTCAGGTTGTGCGCGTTGCTGGCCGACAGCACGTAGTGGACCTTGGGCAGGCCGGCCTCGAACGCGCGCTGCGCGCCCTTCAGGTTGGGCACCAGCGCGGCGGCGTGCAGGCCGGGGATTGCCAGCGCGCCGCGCGCCACCTCGCCGGCGTCGGCGAACTGCGGCACCACCTGCGGCGGCACGAACGAAGTCACCTCGATCTCGGTGCAGCCCGCGGCCACCATGCGCGCGCACCATGCGAGCTTCTGCGCCGGCGTGAGGATGGTGCGCACCATCTGCAACCCGTCGCGCAGGCCCACCTCGCGGACCTGTGCCGTGTCGTTTGTCGTCATGACTGTCTTCTCTGTCCCGTTACCGTGATTGCGATTGACCTGCTATACCGCGGCGCTGGCCGGCGCGGCGTCGTCCGCGGCCCGCGCGCCGCCATCGGCCGGCGCGGCCACCGGCGCGGAGGAGGTGCGCGGGGCGAACACGATCGCGGCGATGGCGCCCAGCACCATCAGCAGCGAGATCGCGCCGAGGCCGCCGGCCATGCTGTTGGTCAGGGTCTTGATCGAGCCGATGATCATCGGGCTGACGAAGCCGCCCAGCAGCCCCACGCAGTTGATGACGGCGATGCCGCCGGCCGCGCCGCTGCCGCGGATGTAGTCGGTGGAGATGGCCCAGATCAGCGGGTTCGGCGCCAGGATGCCGGCCGTGGCCACCGACAGCGCCACCAGCGACAGCACCAGGTTGCCGTTGATGAGGCCGGCCGCGAACAGCCCCGCCGCGCCGCACAGCATGGCGAGGGCGCAGTGCCAGCGCCGCTCCATGGTGTGGTCGGAATGGCGGTTCAGCGCGATCAGCGCCACCCAGCTCACGAAGTAGGGGATCGCCGAATAGCAGCCGATCTCCAGCGGGCTGGACACGCCCGAGCTCTTGATCAGCGTGGGCAGCCAGAAGCCGATGGCGAACACGCCGGCGATCTGCGTGAACCAGACGAAGCCCATCACGTACACGCGGAAATCGGTGAGCGCGCGCCCGAAGGTGTGCTCGCTGTGGGTCTCGCTCACCGCCGAGCTGCGGTGCAGGTCGCGGGACACCAGCGCCTTCTCGCCGTCGCTGAGCCAGCGCGCCTCCTGCGGGCCGTTGTCGAGGTAGAAGATGGCGAGGATGCCCAGCACCGTGGCCGGCAGCCCCTCGACGATGAACATCCACTGCCAGCCCTGCATGCCGTGCGCGCCGTCGAAGTGCGTCATCAGCCAGCCCGACAGCGGCCCGCCCAGCAGCCCGGCGATGCCGGTCGCGCAGGTGAAGATGGCGATCACCTTGGCGCGCCGCTCCACCGGGTACCAGCGCGTCAGGTAGAAGATCACGCCCGGATAGAGCCCGGCCTCGGCCAGCCCGAGCAGGAAGCGGATGGTGTAGAGGTGCGCGGGCAGCGTGACGAAGGCCGTGGCGGCGGCGATCAGGCCCCACAGGATCATGATGCGCGAGAAGGTGCGCTTGACGCCGATGCGCGCCAGCAGCAGGTTGCTGGGCACTTCCATGAGCACGTAGCCGACGAAGAAGATGCCGGCGCCGATGCTGTAGGTCAGGTCGCTGAAGCCGACGTCCTGCTTCATGTCGAGCTGCGCGATGCCGATGTTGATGCGGTCGAGAAAGGCGAACACGTAGCACAGGAACAGGAACGGGATCAGCCTGAGCGTGATCTTCCTGTAGGTGCTCTGAGCCTGCGGGTCGCCGAGGCTGGCGCTGTTGTGGTTCATCGTTGTCTCCTCCGGTCGGTGCCGGCTGTTGCTTGATGATGCTCCGGCGGCGCCCGGTGGCGCCGCCGTGGGCCGGCCGGTCATGGCCGGCCGGTGTTTCCTGCCTTGCGCGTCAGCACCCCCTGAACGCCGGCTGGCGCTTCTCGTTGTAGGCGCTGATGCCTTCCAGGCGGTCCGCGGTCGGGATCAGGCGGTTGTACGCCTCGATCTCGACGAACAGCCCGGTGTGCAGGTCGCTCTGCATGCCGAGGTCGATCGCCTTCTTGGCCTGCGTGACCGACAGCGGCGCGCTGGTGCAGATGTCGCGCGCCGCGTCGATGGCGTCGGCCAGCACGCGGCCCGGCTCGCTGAGGTGGTTGACCACGCCCCACGCCAGCGCCTGCTCCGCGCTGAAGCGCGCGCCGCGGAAGATCAGTTCCTTGGCGCGCCGCGTGCCGATGGTACGCGGCAATTGCTGGGTGCCGCCGCCGCCCGGCATGATGCCGCGCTTGACCTCGGTGAAGCCGAACACGGCGGTCTTCGACGCGTAGGCGAAGTCGCAGGCCAGCAGCAACTCCAGCCCGCCCGCCACCGCCGAGCCGTTGGCCGCGCAGATCAGCGGCAGCGGGCAACTGGTGATGGCGCGGTTCATGCGCTCGAACAGGTAGTGCTGCGCGCCGAACTGCGCGTCGGTCATGCCTTCGCGCTGCTTGAGGTCGGCGCCGCCGCAGAACGCGCGCTCGCCGGCGCCGGTCAGGATGGCGCAGCGGTACAGCGACGGGTCGGCCTCGAGCGCGCCGAACACGCGCAGCAGCTCGTGCCCCATCGGCGTGCTGATGGCGTTGGAAACCTGGGGCCGGTTGAGCTGGATCACGAGTATCTGTGCGTCGATCTCTTCGAGCCGCAGGGTGTCCAGCGGCGCGGGGCCGAGGTGCGATGCGATTTTCATGGTGTCTCCTGTTGCAGGTGCGCGGGCACGTGCGTGTGCGTGCCCGCCAGCAGATGATTGTGTTCGCCGAGCTTCGGCGTGCGTCCGGTGGCGGCCGGGCGCTGGCCGCCGAACGAGACCGGCAGGCCGACCACGGTGGCGGCGCCGTCGTCGGTGGTGCGCAGCAGGTCCAGCGCCTCGGTCTGCGCGTGCGCGACCACCTGGTCGAGGGTCTGGATCGGCCCGCACGGGATGCCGGCGGCGTCGAGCGCGGCCAGCCAGTGCGCGCTGCCGGCGCGCGCGAACGCCTCGTGCAGCAGCGCGATCAGCTCGGCGCGGTGGCTCACGCGCGCGCCGTTGGTGGCGAAGCGCGGGTCGTCGGCCAGCGCGTTGGTGCCGAGCACCTCGCACAGCCGGCGGAACAGGCGGTCGTTGCCGGCCGCCACCATGATGGTGCCGTCGGCGCAGGCGAACGCCTGGTGCGGCACGATGGCCGCGGTGCCCGAGCCCCAGCGCCCGGGCAGCACGCCCGAGGCGAGGTAGTCGGCGATCTGGATGCCGCCCCAGGCGATCGCGGTCTCGTACAGCGACACCGAGACGATCTCGCCCGCGCCGCTGGCCTGGCGCCGGAACAGCGCCGCGAGCACGCCGATGGCGGCCCACAGCCCGGTGCCCATGTCGTTGACCGACACCGGGATGCGGCTCAGCGGCTCGCCGGGGCCGCCCATGAAGCTCATCAGCCCGGCCACGGCCTGCACCAGCGGGTCGTAGCCCGGCTTGTCGCGCCACGGCCCGCTGCTGCCGAACGCGCCCAGATTGCAGTACACCAGCGAGGGCTTGTCGCGCAGCATGGCCTCGGCGCCCAGCCCGTATTTCTCGGTGCCGCCGGCCTTGAGGTTCTGCAGCACGACGTCGGCGCGCTCGCGGATCAGCTCGCGCAGCCGCGCGGCCTGCTCCGGGTCCGACAGCGACATCGCGATGCTGGCCTTGCCGTGGTTGACGGCGTGGAACAGCGCCGCCGCGCCGTCGACGAACGGCGGGCCCCAGTCGCGCGCGTAGTCGCCGCCCTGCGCGCTTTCGATCTTGATGACCTCGGCGCCGAGCGCGCCGAGGATCATGCCGGCATAGGGCGCGGCCAGGCTGTGGCCGATCTCGACCACGCACACGCCCGCCAGCGGCAGCGGCCGGTCCATGTCCGCCGCGGCGCTCATTGGTCCGCCACCGCCAGCGCGGCGTCCGCGCCGGTTTCCTCGGCGGGCGCGCCGGCGCCTGCGCCGGTGTTGACGCGGTAGAACTCGCGCGCGGCCTGCGCGCTGACGTAGCCGTCGGCCACGTCGGCCAGCACGCGCTCGCGCTCGCGCTCGAGCGGGTCGCCGTAGCCGCCGCTGCCGGCCGGCTGCACCACCACGCGGTCGCCGCGGTAGACCACGGTCTGGCCGCCCTTGGCCGGCACCTTGTGCTCGCTGCCGTCGGCGCGGCGCACGGTGCACTGGAAGCGCGTGCCGGGCAGGCCGCCGAAATGGCCCTCGGGCGCCGAGCGGCCGCGCTCGCCGGACACCGTGAAGGTGGCCTCGTCGTAGGCCACGCGGTAGACGCGCCGCGAGGTCAGCCCGCCGCGCCGGCGGCCCGCGCCGCCGCTGTCGGTCACCAGCGACCATTCCTCCACCGTCAGCGGCGAGGTGCGCTCGATCATCTCGACCGACTGGCTGCCCGCGTTGCCGACGTAGACGCGGATGCCGCTCACGCCGTCCTTGCCGGCGCGCGCGCCCATGCCGCCGGCGTGCACGTCATGCATGGTGACGAAGGGCTGGCCGGTCTGCCGCACGCGCTGCGCGTCGGTGTCGCGCCCGCTGAAGATGCCGGCGCACGACGCGCAGTTGCTCTGCCCGGTGATGCGCTCGGGTACCGCCGGCGCCAGCGCCTTGAGCAGCAGGTCGATCACGCGCGGCGAGGTCTCGGTGTTGCCCGACACCACCGAGGCCGGGTACTCGCAGTTCAGCACGCTGCCCGGCGGCGCGATGATGGTCACGGGCCGGTAGCAGCCCTGGTTGATGGGGATGCTCAGGTCGGTCAGCGCCTTGACCGTGAACCACGTGCTGTTGCAGGTGACGGACAGCGGGCAGTTGATGCCGCCGCGCACCTGCGCGCCGGTGCCGCTGTAGTCGAAGGTGATGTGGTCGTCCTCGACCGTGATCCTGACCTTGAGCAGCGGGCGCTCCTGCTTCCAGCCCGGCGCCTCGATCGGGTCGAGGTATTCCTCGGCCTCGTACACGCCGTTGGGGATGCGGGCGATCTCCGCGCGGATCAGCTTCTCCGAATGGTCCAGGCTCTGGCGCATCACGTCGCGCAGCGCCTCGGCGCCGTACTTGCCGACCAGGTCGGCGATGCGGCGGTCGCCGACGAAGGTGCCCGCGTACTGGGCCTGGATGTCGAGGATCAGCTCGTGCGCGTTGCGGCTGTTGCGCGTGAGGATCTCCAGCATGTCGCGCACCGGCTCGTCGTTGCGGTACAGCAGCACCGGCGGGATGCGGATGCCCTCGGCGAACACGTCCCAGGTGGTGACGGTGTAGCTGCCCGGGGTCTGGCCGCCGATGTCGGTCCAGTGGCCGCGCGTCATCACGAAGGCGACGATCTTGCCGTCGACGAACACCGGGCGCGTGAACTGCACGTCGGGCTGGTGGTTGCCGCCGCCGACGTAGGCGTCGTTGCTGACGATCACGTCGCCGGGGCGCAGGTTGTCGCGGCCGATGGTCTCGACCGACACGCGCGTCGAGATGACCGCCGAGCCCAGCATGGTGGGGATGTCGTTGCCCTGGGCGACGAGCTGCATGTCGGCGTCGAAGATGGCCGCCGAGGAATCGCCGCTGGCGTGCATCAGCGGGCTGCCCGCGGTGCGCATCATGGCGATCTTCATCTCCCGCGCGATGGCGAAGAGACTGCTGCGGATGATTTCGTAGGTAACAATATCCATGAGTCAGGCTGCCAGTTCGATCACAAGATTGAGGTCCGAGTCCACGCGCGCCGTGTGCGACGCCTTGAGCACCGCGCAACTGCTGTGCTCCTCGATCACGGCCGGACCCTCGATGCACGCGCCGACCGGGATCTCGTTGCGCGCGAACACCGGCAGCGTGCGCACGCCGCCGTCGAAATACACGTCGCGCGTGCGCACCGCGCGGGCCTCGCCGAGGCCGTCGGGCTGCGTCACGCCGCCGCGCCAGCCGGTCGCGGTGATCAGTTGCAGGCGCAGGTTGGCCACCACCACGGGCTTGTCCTTGCTGATGAAATTCCACTGCCGCTGGTGCGCCGCCTCGAACTCGCGCGCCAGGCTCTCGCACAGGCCCGCTTCGCCGTCCTGCACGGCCACGGTGATGACGTCGGGCTGGCCGGCGTAGCGGCAGTCGGCCAGGCGCACCGCGCGCACGTCGCGCGGATCCACGCCGTGGCGGCGCAGCTCGTCGGTGCCGATGGCGAGCAGGTCGTCGAGCTCGCCGGACAGGCGCGCGTCGTCGCACTGCGCGAGGTCGCACTCGACCGGGCTCTGGTAGTCGTACTGCTGGTCGGCCACGGTCATGCCGAAGGCGCTGAACAGGCCCGGCAGCGGCGGGATCACCACGCGGCGGATGCCCATCTCCTGCGCCAGGTCGACCGCGTGCACGGGGCCCGCGCCGCCGTAGCAGATGTAGGAGAACTCGCGGGGATCGTAGCCGCGCTCCACGGTCATGATGCGGATCGCCTGCGCCATCAGCGCGTTGGCCACCGAGCGCACCGCCTGCGCGGCCTCGGGCACGCTCATGCCGAGCGGGCGGGCGATGACCTCCTCGACCACGCGCCAGGCCGCCTTGGCGTCGAGCTGGAATTCGCCGCCGAGGAAGTTGTCGGGGTCGATGTAGCCGAGCACCAGGTTGCAGTCGGTCACGGTGGCGTGCTTGCCGCCGCGGCCGTAGCAGGCCGGGCCGGGATCGGCGCCGGCGCTGGCCGGCCCGATGCGCACGCCGCCGCCGGCGTCGATCCACACGATCGAGCCGCCGCCCGCGCCGACCGAGTCGATGTCGATGCTGGGCGAGCGCACGGTGTAGGTGTGCAGCAGGCTCTTGTTGCGGATCTCGGGGCGGAATTCGCGGATCAGCGACACGTCGAAGGTGGTGCCGCCCATGTCGCCGAGGATGGCGTTGCGCAGCTCGCTCTTCTCGCAGTTGCGGATCGCCGCGCTGACGCCGCCGGCCGGGCCGGACTCGAGCAGCACGATGGGCCGGTCGGCCACCATCGCCGGGCTGGCCAGGCCGCCGTTGGACTGCATGAAGAGGAACTTGCCGGCGAAGCCCAGCTCCGCCAGCGCGTCGGTCAGGCGGCCGATGTAGCGCCCGCACACCGGGCCCAGCATGGCGTTGATCACGGTCGAGCTGGCGCGCTCGTACTCCATCGCCTCCGGGTTGACCTCGTGCGAGGCGCTGATGAAGCGGCCCGGCAGCAGCCGGCGCAGCGTGTCGACCACGGCGCGCTCGTGGGCCGGGTTGACGTGCGCGTGCAGCAGGCACACCGCCACCGCCTCGACGTCCGAGGCGCGGATGCGCTCGGCGATCTCCACCAGCTCGTCGTGGTCCAGCGGCGTCTCGACCTCGCCGTCGTAGCGCAGGCGCTCGGTGACTTCGAGGCGCCAGCGGCGCTCGACCAGCGCGCGCGGGTTGTCGAACAGCAGATCGTAGAGGTCGGCGCGGTCATGGCGCGACACGCGCCGCAGCTCCAGGATGTCGCGGAAGCCGCGCGTAGTGACCAGCGCGGTCTTCGCGCCGGTGCCCTCGACCACCATGTTGGTCGCCATCGTGGTGCCGTGGCCGAGGAAGGAGACGTCGGCGCTGGCCGTGCCCGAGATCTCCAGGATCTTGCGAAACCCCTCCACGGTGCCGACCACGCGGTCCTTTGGCGTGGTCGGCACCTTGGTCGACCAGATGCGGCCGGTGTCGTCGTCCACCATCACCACGTCGGTGAAGGTGCCGCCGACGTCGATTCCAATTCTTCTCACTTTGCCTATCTCCATTTGCTGGCATCTCGATGCGGAACTCGCGGCTCCCGTCGCAGTCAGTCGGGGAACCGTTCGCGCTGCGGTGCAGCATCGCCGCATGCTGTCGCGCCGTCCGGCCAGCGGCCACGTGTTGGGCTATGATCGGCCGCTGGATCGCTGCCGCGCGCCGCGCTTTCGCGCCGGCGGCTGCCGATGCTGCAATGTAGAAGGCACGGGCAGCGTGCAGATAATGAAAACTTCCGATCACGTGAGACAGTGGAGTTATATCGGTGATAACCAGTATCGATGCGATCCTGAGGAGACTGCGCGGCAATCACATCGCGCTGCTGATCGCGCTCGACGACCACGGCTCGCTGCGCAAGGCGGCCAACCAGGTGTCGCTGTCGCAGCCGGCCACCACCAAGTCGCTGCGCGAGATCGAGGCGATGTTCGGCGCCGACCTGTTCGCGCGCTCGCCGCGCGGCATCGTCGCCAATGAGATGGGCCGCTGCGTGATCCGCCACGCGCGCGTGATGCGCGCCGAGGTCGGCGCGCTGCGCGACGAGCTCGCCGCGATCATGCGCGGCGGTGGCGGCACGCTGGCCGTGGGCGCGGTGATGGGATCGGTGCCGGTGTGGCTCACGCCGATGCTCAAGACCCTGCGCGAGGTGCAGCCCGATATTTCGGTGGAAGTGTGGGAAGACAACAGCGCGCGGCTGCTATCGATGCTCGACCAGCGCCTGCTCGACCTGGTGATCGGCCGCCCCAGCGTCAGCGTGCATCCCGACGCCTACGACTTCGTGCCGCTCGATACCGAGGAAGTGTGCTTCGTGGTGGACGGCGCCGACCCGCTCGCGCGCGATCCGTCCATCACGCTGGCCGACATCGCCGCCAATCCGTGGATCGTGCCGCAGGCCACGCTGCCGATGCGCTCGCTGCTGGAGCAGCTGTTCGAGGACGGCGGCCTGCCGTTCCCGCGCTACGCGATCGAGACCTCATCGACGTTCGCCACGCTGTCGCTGCTGCGCTCCGGCGCGGGCACGGTCGGCCTGATGCCGCTCAAGGTGGCGGAGTATTTCGCGGAATACGGCCTGATCGCCATCCTCGCCATCCCGGTCGAGCGGCGCGGGCCGCCCTACGGCATCGCGACGCGGCGCGGTTCCACGTTGATGCAGCCGGTGCAGAAGTTCATCGACTTGTGTCTGGAGCGTGGCGCGGTGCGGTGAGGCGCGCCTTCACCACACCCCAAAAAACACCCCCGCCTGCTTATGGACGTTGGTCTTCGCCGCGACCTCCTCGCTGGTGACGGTGGTGCGCGGCTTGAGCGTGCAGAACCACTCGAGCAGATGCGTGCGCATGGCGGAGCGCACGGGCTCGAAGCCGGCGTCGGCGCCGAGGTCGAAGAACTCGTCGGGATCGTTTTCGAGGTCGAACAGCTGCGGGCGGAAGCCTTGCCAGTGCACGTATTTCCAGCGCGCGTCGCGCACCATCCAGGCGCGGCATTCGCCGGGGTGCCGGCCCAGCGCCACGCGCGCGCCGCGGTAGGCGTAGTCGAGTTCGGAGACGACGAAGCCGCGCCACGCGCCGCGGCCTTCGCCTGCGCGCGCCTGCGTGAGGTCGAGCAGCGAGCGGCCTTCGACGCGGTGGTCGGCGGGCGGCAGGCCGAGCGCGTCGAGCACGGTGGGCACCACGTCGACGGCGCTGACCATGCGCGCGTCGGCGCTGCCGCGCGTGGCGTCGGCGGCGGGCGCGGGGTCGTAGACGATCAGCGGGATCTTCTGCACGGTGTCGTAGAACTGCTCTTTCTCGCCGAGCCAGTGGTCGCCGAGGAAGTCGCCGTGGTCGGCGGTGAACACGATCAGCGTGTCCTGCCAGCGGCCCAGGCGCTCGAGCTGTTCCCATAGTTCGCCGAGGCGGTCGTCGATCTGCTGCACGAGGCCCTGGTAGGTCGGGCGCACGGTGTCGGAGACTTCGCGGCGCATGAAGTTGGCGCATTCTTCCTGCGTGCGGTAGGCGTCGAGCACCGGGTGCGGGTTCTCCAGTTCGGCGTCGTGGCGCCTGAGCGGCAGGCAGTCGTCGAGCGTGTAGGCGGCGTGGTAGGGCGCGGGCGCCATGTAGGGCCAGTGCGGCTTGACCAGCGACAGGTGCAGCACCCACGGGTCGTCGCCGCGCGCGGCGATGTATTGCATGGCCTGCCCGACCGTGTACGCGGTTTCCGAATGCGGCTCGGCCACGCGCGCGGGCAGCCCGGCGTTGCGCATGTGCCAGCCGGAGACGATCTCGCCGCGCGCGTTCTCGGCGCTGATGACGTAGTCGGTCCACGGGTCGGCGCTGTCGTAGCCTTGCCGGCGCAGCCACCCGGCATAGGCGCCGCGCGGCTCGGCGTGGTGGCCGTCGTGGCGGTCGACCTCGACGAAGTGGCCGCTGCGCAGCAGCGTTTCCAGCTCGCTGCCGCCGTCGAGATGCAGGCGCCTGAGGTTGGCGTTGTCGGGCATGACGTGGGTCTTGCCGGCCAGCGCGAGCGCGCGGGCGCTGTCCTTGAGGTATTCGCCGAGCGTGACTTCGCCGAGCGACAGCGGCACGCGGTTCCAGGTGGCGCCGTGGCTGCTCGGGTAGCGCCCGGTGTAGAAGCTCATGCGGCTCGGCCCGCAGACGCCGGAGGTGACGAAGGCGCTGGTGAAGCGCACGCCGCGCGCGGCGAGGGCGTCGATATTGCGCGTGCGCAGCGTGGGATGGCCGTAGCAGCCCAGGTGGTCCTGGCGCAGCTGGTCGCACATGATGAAGAGCGTGTTGCGGGCGGTCATGGCAGCTTGAGGTCGGTTGGCGTGGGCGTTATGCATATCGATGCGACGAATAACATGGGATCGAAACGTCCTGATGTTTTTCAGTCGCCCGTATAACCGGAGCTTTTCACCACCGGGCCCCAGCGGCTGGCGTCGGCCGCCAGCACCTTGGCGAACTGCGCGGCGCTGCCGCTCTGCGGCTCCAGCCCCAGCCTGAGGAAGCGCTCGCGCAGGTCGGGCGACCGCAGCGCCTGGACGATGGCCGCGTTGAGGCGATCGAGCGTGGCCTGCGGCGTGCCGGCCGGCGCCAGGAAGCCGTAGCGGCCCACGCCTTCGATGTCCTTGTAGCCGAGCTCGGTAAACGTCGGCACGTCGGGCAGGGCGGCCGAGCGCTGCGTGCCGGAGCTGGCCAGCACGCGGATCTTGCCGGCGCGGTGCATCTCGGCCAGGTCGGCCAGCGTGTCGACCGAGGCCGGCACCTGGGCGCCGACCAGCGCGTTCATCAGCGGCGCCGAGCCGTTGAACGGCACGTGCAGCATCTCCACGCCGACCTGCTTGCCGAACAGCAGGCCGAAGAAGTGCGGGATGCTGCCGAGCGCGGGCGAGGCGTAGGAGTTGTTCTTGGCCGGGCTGGCCTTGAGCCAGTCGATGTATTCCCTGAGCGATTTCGCCGGCGTGCCGGGCCCGGCGGCCAGCGCGAGCTGGAAGTTGGCGATCTGCGCCACCGGCGCGAAGTCGCGCCGGAGGTCGTAGTTGAGCTTGCGGTAGACCAGCGGGGCGATGGTCATGACCGCCGAGTTGGCCACCACCAGCGTGTTGCCGTCGGCGGGCAGGCCGCGCGCGTAGTCCATCACCAGCCGGCCGCCGGCGCCGGGCTTGTTCTCGACCACCACGGTCTGCCCGAGCGTCTCGCGCAGCTTGTCGCCCACGAGGCGCGCGGCGAGGTCGGCGGTGCCGCCGGCGGGGTAGCCCACCAGGATGCGCAGCGGGCGCTCGCCCTGGGCGAGCGCCGGGGCGGCCGGCGCGATGGCCAGCAGGGCGGCCGCGGCGGCAAGGGCGGGAACGAGGGAGGGAACGAGGGCGCGCAGCAGTCTGGCGAGGGTCATGGAGTCTCCTGTGGGGTCGGCGGCAGGCGCGGCGGGAGCAGCCCCGGGGCCGGCCAATTTATCGGTACGGCCGCGGTGCGCCAACGAAGGATTGCGCGCATCGATCCGCGCCCGGCATGCCTTGCCCCGGCGCCGCCGGACCGTACCCGGCGCCGGCGCGGATGCCCCGCGGCGTGCCGGTTTCTGTGTGCCACGGACGCTAACACCGGCCCATATAATTGACAAAATCAACCAATTTTGCGGGTGCGGCATGAAGCAGGCCACGGACGATGGCGAAACGGGCGGCGCAGGCCGGCGCGGCGCGGACCCGGCCGACTGCGCGGCTGACTGCGGGGACAATGGCGCGGCCAACGGCGCGGACGATTGCACGGACAGCCCGGATAGCCGAGCCGACCACCCCGCCGATCCTGCCGACCCCGGCCACATCCTGCAGCATCCGGCCCGCCTCGCCGATTTCCTCAACTACCGCCTCTATCACCTGAGCCGCGTGGCGCTCAATGCCAGCGGGCTGCACCTGCGCGCCGCCGCCGGGGTGAGCCGGCGCGAGTGGCGCATGCTGGCCTTCCTCGGCGAGCAGCCTGGCATCCGCCTGACCGAGCTGGCGCGCAGCGCCGGGCTCGACAAGGTGCTGGCCAGCCGCGCCGTGCACGCGCTGATGGCGCGCGGGCTGGTGCGGCGCGACACGCGCGCGCAGGACCGGCGCGCGGCGGCCTTCGCGCTGACGGACGAGGGCGAGGCGGTCTACCGGCGGGCCTTCGATCAGGCGCGGGCGTTCAATGCCCGCCTGGCCGGCTGCCTGTCGGCGGACGAGGCGCGCGTGCTGGCGGACTGCCTGGCGCGCCTGCACGCCGAGGCGGAAGTCCTGCTGGCGCAGGCCGGGACGCTGCCGAGCAGCGTACCCATGCCTGCGCCGGCGCCGCCGGACTGGTGGCGCCGGACGTGAGGCGCCTGGCGGCATCCCTTGCGCCGCCGTTCAGCCCAGCTTGTCCAGCAGGCTGTACCACGCCACTCCCGCCGCTATATAGAAGCGCTGCAGGCCGTGCAGCGGGATCGGCGTCACCGGCGTGACCGGATAGGGGAACGGGTCCGGCTTGCCGGCGATGCGCGCCGCCATGTGCTTGCCCAGGCTGGTGCACAGCGCCACGCCCCGGCCGTTGCAGCCCAGCGCCACGGTCACGCCGGGCGCGGGCTCGTGCACGTGCGGCATGAAGTCGCGCGTGATGGCGATGCGTCCGCCCCAGCGGTACGCGTATTCGAGCGGGCCGAGCTGCGGGAACAGCAGCGCGAGCGAGCGCTCCAGGTGGGCGAAGTCCTGCGGGCCGCGCGGGTCGGCGAAGAAGCCGCGCCCGCCCATCAGCAGGCGGCCCTGCGCGTCCCGGCGGAAATACAGCAGCAGCCGTTGCGAGGTCGAGGCGGTTTCGCCGCGTGCCAGGATGCCCTGCGCTTCGGCGCCGCGCAGCGGGCGCGTGGCGACGATGAAGCTGTTGGCCGACAGCACCGTCTGCGCCAGGCTGGGCCACAGCGCGCCGGTGTAGCCATTGGTGGCGATCACCACCTGCGCGGCGCTCACCTGCGCGCCGGTGGAGGTGGTCGCCACCCACTGCGTGCCTTGCCGCTCCAGCGCCGTGACCTGGGTGCCGCCGTGCACCGCGGCGCCGGCTTCCTGGGCCGCCCTGACCAGTCCGCGCGTGTACGCCAGCGGCTGCACCGCGCCCGCCCGCCCGTCCAGCCAGCCGCCGGCGAAGGCCTGCGTGCCCACGCGCCGGGCGACCTCGGCGCGCTCGAGCATCTCCACCGGCACGCCGCGGCGCGCCCATTGCGCGGCGCGCGCATGCATGGCCGGCAGCGCCGCCGAGGAATAGGACAGCTGCAGCCAGCCGCTGCGCACCGGCTGGCAGTCGATGCGGTGGCGCGCGATCAGGTCGAACACCAGGTCGGCCGAGCGCGAGACCGCGTCGATGAGCGGCTCGGCCCGCGCGGCGCCGAGCATGCGCACCAGTTCGTCGGGATCGTACTTGAGGGTGGGATTGACCTGGCCGCCATTGCGCCCGGACGCGCCCCAGCCGGGCTCGCTGGCTTCGAGCACGCACACGCGCGCGCCGTGCCCGGCGAGGTGCAGCGCGGTGGACAGGCCGGTGAAGCCGGCCCCGACCACGAGCACGTCGGTGGCGAGCGATTCGCGCAGCGGCGGGGTTGCCGGCGCGGGCGGCGCGGTCGCGGCCCACAGCGAAGGCGGCAGGGGCGCGGCAACCCCGGCGCCGCCGCCGGTCAGCGTGGCCGCGCTCATGTTGCCGCTCCCGTGGTGGCCGCCGTGGCCGCCGTGGCCGTGGTGGCCGCGGCGGGCTTGTGCAGCACGCGGCGCAGGAAGTCCTGCGTGCGCGGCTGGCGCGGCGCGCCCAGCACCTGCTCGGCGGTGCCTTCTTCGACGATGGTGCCGCTGTGCAGGAAGCACACGCGGTCGGTCACCTCGCGCGCGAAGCCCATTTCGTGCGTGACCACGATCATGGTCATGCCTTCGCGCGCGAGATCGCGCATGACTTCGAGCACGTCGCCGACCAGTTCCGGGTCGAGCGCCGAGGTGGGTTCGTCGAACAGCATGGCCTCGGGCTTCATCGCCAGCGCGCGGGCGATCGCCACGCGCTGCTGCTGCCCGCCCGAGAGCTGGGCCGGCCAGGCGTGCGCCTTGGCGGCCAGGCCGACCTTCTCCAGCAGCGCCAGCGCCTCGCCGCGCGCCTTGTCGCGGCTTTCGCCCTGCACGTACACGGGTCCTTCCATCACGTTCTCCAGCACGCTGCGGTGGGGAAACAGGTTGAAGCGCTGGAACACCATGCCCATGCGGCTGCGCAGGTGGTGGATGCCCTTGCCGGCACGCTCGACGCGCTCGCCGAAGGCGAGGATCTCGCCGCCGTCATAGGACTCCAGGCCGTTGATGCAGCGCAGGACGGTGGACTTGCCCGAGCCCGAGGGCCCGATCAGGCAGACCACCTGGCCGCGGTCGACGTGCAGGCCGACGCCGCGCAGCACGTGGTGGTCGCCGTAGTGCTTGTGCAGATCGTGGATGTGGATCATGTCTTCTTTCTCCCCGCGCCGAGGCGCCGCTCCAGCCGGCGCAGGCAGAACACCAGCGGCAGGCTCATCAGCAGGTACAGCAGGGCGACCAGCGTGTACACGGTCATGTTCTGGAACGTCGACGAGGCGATCAGCTGCCCCGCGCGCGTCATTTCCGCCACCGTGATGGTGGACACCAGCGACGAATCCTTGAGCATCATCACCAGCGTGTTGCCATAGGGCGGCAGCGCGATGCGGAAGGCCTGCGGCAGGATCACGCGGCGCATCACCAGCGCGGGGCGCATGCCCATCGCCTGGGCGGCTTCGCGCTGGCCCGGGTCGACCGCTTCGATGCCGGCGCGGAAGTTCTCCGCCTGGTAGGCCGAGTAGGCGATGCCGAGCCCGATCACGCCGGCCTGGAACGCCGTCAGGTGGATGCCGATGTCGGGCAGCACGAAGTAGATGTAGAACAGCTGCACGATGATGGGCAGGCCGCGGATCACGTTGATCACCGTCGCCGCGCCCCACGACAGCGCGCGCACCGGCGACAGCTTCAGCAGCGCCAGGGCCAGCCCGATGGCGCTGCTGAGCAGGAAGGCCAGCACCGTCACCTGCACGGTCACGATGGCCCCCTGCAGCAGGATCGGCAGGAAATCGCGCGCCTGCTGGAAGAAGTTGGCGGCTTCCATCGCGGCTCACATGCCCCATTTCTGCACGATGCCCGCCAGCGTGCCGTCGGCCTTGATCCGGGCGATGGCCTTGTTGATGCGGGCCAGCATCTCCGCGTCGCCCTTGCGCACCACCAGGCACACGTCGCCCACGTTGACCGGCTTGTAGCCGGCGGCCAGCTTCACGCCCTGGAAGGCGTTCTGGCGCAGCTGGTACGCGATGATGGGCTGGTCGCCGAGGCCGGCCTTGATACGGCCCAGCGCCAGGTCGCGCGTCATGTCGGCGACCGAGTCGTAGCTGCGCACCTCCTTGAAGATGCCCTTCTTGTTGAGCATGTCCAGGAACACCGTGCCGACCTGGGCGCCCACCACCTCGCCCTTGAGTTCGTCGAGCGAGGCGTAGGGCTTGTTGTCGTCGCTCTTGACGATCAGCCCTTCGCCGTAGGAGTAGACCGGGTCGCTGAAGTCCACCACCTGCTGGCGCGCCGGCGTCTTGAGCATGGCGGCCGAGATGATGTCGATCTTGCCGGTGGTCAGCGACGGCACCAGCGCGGCGAAGCCGGTCTGCTGCACGTTGACGCCGAAGCCCGCCGCCTTGCCGACCGCGGTGACGGTGTCGATCATCATGCCCTGGATGGTGTTGGTCTTGACGTCCAGGAAGGTGAACGGCACCCCGGTGGCGGTGGCGCCCACGTTGTAGGCCGGCGGCGTGCCCTGGGCGCGGGCGGCCGGGAGGACGGAGAAAATGGTGCCGGCGGCGCACAGGATCAGTGCAGTGCGGCGCGAGATCGAAAAGCGGGACATACGGACACTCCTGGCAGATGGGACAAAAAGGTGCCCAGGCGGGGGCAGCTCACGGCTTCATGCAACGAACATGCCAATTTTCAATTTTCATGGATCAAAAATTAATTGGTGTTAACAAGTAATTGCGCTTTAAGAATCGATATGCGATTCTTCGGCCTGATTCGTCACTGTCATCGCCATGCCCGCCTCCCCCCTGCCGTCCCCCGAAGCCGATGCAACGCCCAGCCTCCTGTTCAACCAGTCGCTGGAAAAAGGGCTGGCCGTGCTGCGCGCGTTCAGCGCCGAGCGCCGCACCATGACCATCGCCGACGTGGCCGAGGCCGCCGGCATCAACAAGAGTTCGGCCCAGCGCATGGTCTTCACGCTCGAGCAGCTGGGCTACCTGCGCCGGCATCCGCAGACGCGGCGCTACCAGCTCGCGCCGCGCGTGATGGAGATCGGCTTCAACTACCTGGCGGCCAATCCGCTGATCGAGGTGGCCAACCCCTTCCTGTCGGAGCTGACCAAGGTCACGACCGAGACCTCGTGCCTGACCGAGCCCGACCTGCTCGACATGGTCTACATCGCGCGGTTCGTCAGCGCGCATTTCGTGCCGGTGCACATGCCGATCGGCAGCCGCATCCCGATGTACTGCACGGCCTCGGGCCGCGCCTACCTGAGCGCGCTGCCGGAGGACGACGCGCTCGCCGCGATCGGGCGCGCGCAGCGGATCGCGCATACCGTCCATACCCGCACGCAGGTGGACGACATCCTGGCCGTGCTGCGCGAGGCGCGCCAGCGTGGCTACGCGGTCAACTGCGAGGAGCTGTTCCTGGGCGACATGACCATCGCCGCGCCGGTGATCGGCGGCAACGGGCGTCCGCTGGGCGCGGTGCACGTGGTCGCGCCGACCAGCCGCTGGACGCGCGAGGAAGCCGAGCGCAAGCTCGCGCCGCCGCTGCTGCAATGCGCGCGTGCCGTGAGCAGTTCGGTGCGCGCGCTGGGCTAGCGCGCCGCCGCGCGGGGCTGGCCGCCGGTCCCGGCCGCCGCCCTGCGCCGGCCATGCGCGATGCCGGGCCGGCGTACCCATGCCTGCGCCCGCCGCCGGCATGGCGGCGGCGCGGGGGCTCCTGGCGGGATGGCGGCCGCGCCCGGGCGCCGCGCAAGGCTTACACTCGAGACGTGGAGTCAGCGTGTGTCTTGCCGGGAGCCTGCCATGCCGCTTTTTCGCCGTCTTTCCCCCTTGCTGGCATCCGCCGCGGCGGCTGCCGTTCTGGCTTTCTCGCTCAGCGTCTGCGCCGCCCCGGCGGCTCGGGCCGCGCCGCGGCCGCCGGCTCCGGCGCAGGCGCTCACGCAGCAGGCGGTGGCCGCCTACGACGCCGGCGCCTTCGACGCCGCGCTGCGCGACTTCGCCAGGGCGGCCCAGCAGGGCAACCGGCTGGCGCAGTTCAACTACGCCATGATGCTGCTGCGCGGCGAGGGCACGCCGGTGCGCCAGCAGGAGGCGCTGACGTGGCTGCGCCGCGCGGCCGACAACGACATGACCCACGCCCAGTTCACCTTCGGCGAGCTGTACGAGCACGGCGACCTGGTGCCGCGCTCGCTCGAAGCGGCCAACACGTGGTACCGCCGCGCCGCCGAGGGCGGCCACGTGCAGGCCCAGGTGGCGCTGGCCACCAACTATTTCACCGGGCGCGGCGTGGCGCGCGACTATGGCCAGGCCTTCGCGTGGTACAGCCGCGCGGCAGCCGCCGGCGACGGCGACGCGCAGTACATCGTCGCCAGCTACTACGAGCGCGGCGAGCCCGGCGTGGTGGAGAAGGACATCGAGCAGGCCAAGATCTGGTACGCGCGCTCGGCCTCGCACGGCGATCCCGGCGCGCTGGCCAAGCTGCGCTCGCTGCTCGAGGAGGGGCTCAAGGCCAGGCAGCAGGCCGGCGGCATGTAATGACGGCGTAGTCTGGCTATGCTCGCATGGCGGCATGCCACGCCGGCGGCGGCCGGCGGTGGCGTATTCCGGCCGCCGCGCCCGGTTCCCGGGCGGCGGGGCGGTACAACTCTTGCTTACGAGAAACGGCACAAATACTGCGCCAATGGGAGGCCTTTGTGGCAACGCACGTCGCACTGAATCACGTCACCCACTACCGGTATGACCGGCCGGTGAAGCTCTCGCCGCAGGTGGTCAGGCTCCGGCCCGCACCGCACTGCCGCACCCCGATCCTTTCCTATTCACTGCGCATCGAGCCCGAGCAGCATTTCATCAACTGGCAGCAGGACCCGTTCTCCAACTACCTGGCCCGGCTGGTCATCCCCGAGCCGACGCGCGAGTTCAAGATCACCGTCGACCTGGTGGTCGAGATGGCGGTCTACAACCCGTTCGACTTCTTCCTCGAGCCCTACGCCGAAGCCTTCCCGTTCAGCTACGACGCGGGCCTGGCGCACGAGCTGGCGCCCTACCTGGTCAAGGGCGAGGCGACGCCGCGCTTCGCCGCCTTCGTCGACAGCATCCCGCGCGCGCCCCAGCGCACCATCGATTTCCTGGTGGGCCTGAACCAGCGCCTGCAGCACGACATCCGCTACCTGATCCGCATGGAGCCGGGCGTGCAGACGCCGGAGCAGACGCTGGCGTCGGGCGCCGGCTCCTGCCGCGACTCGGGCTGGCTGCTGGTGCAGACGCTGCGCCACCTCGGGCTGGCGGCGCGCTTCGTGTCCGGCTACCTGCTGCAGCTCACGCCCGACGTGAAGGCGCTCGACGGCCCCAGCGGCGCCGAGGCCGACTTCACCGACCTGCACGCCTGGTGCGAGGTCTACCTGCCCGGCGCGGGCTGGATCGGGCTCGATCCCACTTCCGGCCTGCTGGCCGGCGAGGGCCACATCCCGGTGGCGTGCACGCCCGAGCCCGGCAGCGCCGCGCCGGTCAGCGGCGCGGTGGACGAGAGCGAGGTGGAGTTCCACCACGAGATGTCGATCACGCGCGTCTACGAGTCGCCGCGCGTGACCAAGCCCTATACCGAGGCACAGTGGCAGGCGGTGGCCGGCGTGGGCGCCGAGGTCGACCGCCGGCTCGAGGCGCAGGACGTGCGCCTGACGATGGGCGGCGAGCCCACCTTCGTGGCGGTCAGGGACCGCGACGGCGCCGAATGGAACACCGACGCGCTCGGGCCGACCAAGCGCGGTTATGCCACCGAACTGGTGCACAAGCTGCGCGACCGCTACGGCAAGGGCGGTTTCCTGCACTTCGGCCAGGGCAAATGGTATCCGGGCGAGCAGCTGCCGCGCTGGGCGCTGTCGATCTGCTGGCGCGCCGACGGCCAGCCGTGCTGGCAGGACCCGTCGCTGTTCGCCGACGAGCGCGAGCCGGGCAACTACAGCGACGCCGACGCGCGCCGCTTCCTCGACCGCCTCGCCGGCACGCTCGGCCTCGACTCCGCTTTCGTGCAGCCAGGTTATGAAGATGCCTGGTACTACCTGTGGCGCGAGCGGCGCCTGCCGGTCAACGTCGATCCGCTGGAGTCGCGCCTGGACGACGAGATGGAGCGCATGCGCCTGCGCCGCGTGTTCGGCGCGGGGCTGGCGCAGGTGACGGGCTACGTGCTGCCGCTGCGCCGCGCCGGCGAGGAGGATGCGCCGGCCCTGCACGGCCAGCGCTGGATCAGCGGCCCGTGGTTCTTCCGCGACGACCGCATGTACCTGCTGCCCGGCGATTCGCCGATGGGCTACCGCCTGCCGCTCGACGCGCTGCCCTGGGTCAGCGAAGCCGATTACCCGTGGCAGTTCGACCAGGACCCGTTCGCGCAGCGCGCGCCGCTGCCCACCGGCGCGCAGTGGCGCGCGCAGTGGCCCGGGCCGGGGTCGACGGGCGCGGAAGGGGCGGGCGGTGCGGTTGGCGGCGCAGCTGGCGGGACAACTGGCGGGACAACTGGCGGGACAACTGGCGGAGCCG
>NZ_AQPL01000394.1:0-6726 GCF_000395345.1 Cupriavidus sp. WS
CCCGGCCGGCACGCCGCCGCGATCCGCGCCGGCACCGCCGCCTTCAGCGCGCGCGGCGGCGCCGCGCCGGCCGGCGCGGGCGCTTTCGCCCACGGCGCGGCGGACCTGGCGCGCGTGCCCGCGCGCGGCGAGTCCGCGGGCTGGATCACGCGCACCGCGCTGTGCGTGGAGGTGCGCCATCCCAGCCGCGCGGCCGGCCCCAAGGCCGAGCTGGCGGCCGCCGGCGACAAGCGCGGCATGCTCTACGTCTTCATGCCGCCGCTGACGGTGCTGGAGGACTACCTGGAACTGCTGGCCGCGGTCGAGTCCACCGCCGCCGCGCTGGGCGTGAAGATCGTGCTCGAAGGCTATCCGCCGCCGCGCGACGCGCGCCTGAAGCTGCTGCAGGTCACGCCCGACCCCGGCGTGATCGAGGTCAACATCCATCCCGCCGCCAACTGGGACGAGCTGGTCGACCATACCGAATACCTCTACCAGGCCGCGCACGAGACCTACCTGAGCAGCGAGAAGTTCATGGTCGACGGCCGCCACACCGGCACCGGCGGCGGCAACCACTTCGTGCTGGGCGGCGCCACGCCGGCCGACAGCCCGTTCCTGCGCCGCCCGGACGTGCTGGCCAGCCTGATCGCGTACTGGCACAACCATCCCTCGCTGTCCTACCTGTTCTCGGGCCTGTTCATCGGCCCGACCAGCCAGGCGCCGCGCGTGGACGAGGCGCGCAACGACCAGCTCTACGAGCTGGAGATCGCCTTCGCCGAGCTGCAGCACCAGCTCGACCGCCTGGGCAGCACGCAGGGCGGCATCGGCGGCGGCGCCTACATGCCGCCGTGGCTGGTGGACCGCACGCTGCGCAACATCCTGATCGACGTCACCGGCAACACGCACCGCAGCGAGTTCTGCATCGACAAGCTCTACTCGCCCGACGGCCCCACCGGGCGCCTGGGCCTGCTGGAGCTGCGCGCGTTCGAGATGCCGCCGCACGCGCGCATGAGCCTGGTGCAGCAGCTGCTGCTGCGCGCGCTGGTGGCGCGCTTCTGGCGCCAGCCGTACCGCACGCGCCTGACGCGCTGGGGCACCGAGCTGCACGACCGCTTCCTGCTCGGCACCTTCGTGCAGATGGATTTCGACGACGTGCTCAGCGAGATGCGCGAGGCCGGCTTCGCCTTCGACAACGCCTGGTTCGCCCCGCACTTCGAGTTCCGCTTCCCGCGCGTGGGCGAGCTGTCCGCCGGCGGGCTGCACCTGACGCTGCGCAGCGCGCTCGAGCCCTGGCACGTGATGGGCGAGGAAGGCAGCGCCGGCGGCACGGTGCGCTACGTGGACTCGTCGCTCGAGCGCCTCGAGGTGCGCGTGCTGGGCATGAACGAGAGCCGCCACGTGGTCACGGTCAACGGCCGCGCGGTGCCGCTGCAGCCCACCGGGCGGGCCGGCGAGTACGTGGCCGGGGTGCGCTACCGCGCCTGGGCGCCGCCGTCTGCGCTCCACCCCACCATCGGCGTGCACGCACCGTTGACATTCGACGTAGTGGACAGCTGGATGGGGCGCAGCATCGGCGGATGCCGGTATCATGTCTCGCATCCGGGCGGGCGCAACTACGAAACCTTCCCGGTCAATGCCTACGAGGCCGAGAGCCGGCGGCTGGCGCGCTTCTTCACGCTCGGCCACACGCCGGGCGCGATGCGCGTCGAGACGCCGGCGCGCAGCCTCGAGTTTCCGTTCACGCTGGACCTGCGGCAACGCTGATCCGCCTTGCCGCCGAGCTTCGCCCCGTGCCTTTGCAGCCCTCACTGCCCTTCGACGAATCCGCGCCCGCCGCCGAGGCGGCCATGCGCCGCGCGCGCGCGGTGCCGCCCGGGCACCTGGACGAGCTCGGCGCGGGCGCGGGCGGGCTGCGCGAGCCGTGGGCGGGCTTCTTCCAGGTGCTGGGCGAGGACGGCATCGGCGCGCTCGGCCAGCAGGCCGCCGCGATGGCGCGCCAGATCCGCGACAACGGCGTGACCTACAACGTCTACGCCGACAACGGCGGCGCGCGCGCCTGGGCGCTGGACCTGCTGCCGTTCATGGTGGCCGAGGAGGACTGGCTGCAGATCGAGCGCGGCGTGATCCAGCGCGCCACCCTGGCCAACGCCGTGGTGGCCGACATCTACGGCCCGCAGACGCTGCTGGCCAAGGGCCTGCTGCCGGCCGGGCTGGTCTTCGGCCATCCCGGCTACCTGCGCCCGCTCAAGGGCTACCAGCCGCCGGACGGCAATTTCCTGCATATCGTCGCGGTCGACCTCGCGCACACCGCCGAGGGCGGCTGGACCGTGATGGCGCACCGCACCGAGACGCCTTCCGGCATGGGCTACGCGCTGGAGAACCGGCTCATCATCTCCAGCCTGTTCGCCGACGCCTTCCGCGAACTGCGCGTGCGGCGCCTGCCGGCCGCCTTCGCGCAACTGGTGGCCACGCTGGCGCAACTGCCCGCGGGCCGCCTGTCCGGCCCGGCCGGCGTGCCCGGTGCGCCGCCGCCGCGCGCGGCCGACGCCAGCGCCGCCGCGGCGGCCGCCGGCAAGCACATCGTGCTGCTGACCCCCGGCCCCTACAACGAGACCTATTTCGAGCACACCTTCCTGGCGCGCTACCTCGGCATCACGCTGGTCGAGGGCAAGGACCTGACGGTGCGCAACGACGTGGTCTACCTCAAGACGCTGGCCGGGCTGGAGCGCGTGGACGTGATCCTGCGCCGGCTCGACGACGCCTACTGCGACCCGGTCGAGCTGCGCCAGGACTCCACGCTGGGCGTGCCCGGGCTGCTGCAGGCGATGCGCGCGGGCAACGTGCTGGTCTCCAACGTGCCCGGCTCGGGTTTCCTGGAGACGCCCGCCATCCACGGCTTCCTGCCGGCCATCGCGCGCGAGCTGCTGGGCGAGCCGCTGCTGCTGCCCGGCGTGCCGAGCTGGTGGTGCGGCGAGGACTCGGCGCGCGCGCAGGCGCTCGACCAGCTCGGCGAGGCCTTCCTGATGCCGACCTACCCGCGCGGCATGGCGCAGCCGTGGGAAGGGCCGCGCCTGGGCATGGAGCGCGGCCTGCAGCGGCTGGCCGACTGGCGCGAGCGCATCGGGCAGGTGCCCGACCTGTTCACCATCCAGGCCGACCTGCCGCTGTCGCACGCGCCGCGCTGGGAAGGCCCGCAGATCGGCTCGCGCGCGGCCATGCTGCGCGTCTACGCGATCGCCGACGGGCGCGGCGGCTGGCAGGTCATGCCGGGCGGCTTCACGCGGCTGGCCGGCGAGGGCCAGCCGGCGGTGTCGATGCAACTGGGCGGCTCCAGCGTCGATACCTGGGTGCTGTCGAGCCAGCCGCCGCACGGGCCGGCGCTGGCGGCCTCGACCACGCTGGGCGGGGCCGGGCCGGGGCCGGTCGCCAAGCCGCTGGCGGTGTCGAGCCGCGCCGCCGAGAACCTGTTCTGGGCCGGCCGCTACGCCGAGCGCGCCGAGAACAACGTGCGCCTGTGCCGGCTGGTGCTGGGCTCGATCGAAAGCAGCGACGAGCGCGACGACAGCGTGCTCGACGTGATCGGCGAGCTGACGCAGGCCTGCGGCCTGCTGCCGCCCGGCGCGCCGCAGCCGCGCGCCTCGCTGCGCGTGTTCGAGCGCAGCCTGGTGGCGGCGCTGGCCGAGAGCGCCGGCTGGACCAGCGTGGGCCAGAACCTGGCCAGCCACGTGCACGCCGCCACCGAGATCCGCAACCGCCTGTCCAACGACCACTGGCGCACCATCCTGGCCGCGCGCAACGATTTCGGCGACGCGATGGCGGCGGCCTGCACCGGCGCGTCCGGCAGCGGCGACTGCGGCTACTACGACCGCCCGCGCGTGCTGGCCGCGCTCGACCACCTCGGCATGCAGCTCGCCGCCATCAGCGGCGCCCAGGGCGACCGCATGATGCGCGACGAAGCCTGGCGCCTGCTGTTCATCGGCCGCCATATCGAGCGCGTGGGCACGCTGTCGACCTTCCTCGAAGTCTTCACGCGGCATGGCGCGCTCATGCACCGCAGCGGCTTCGACCTGCTGCTGCACCTGTTCGACAGCACGCTCACCTTCCGCGCGCTCTATCCGGGGCGCACCGACATGCCCGCACTCATCGAGCAGATCGTGATCGAACCCACCAACCCGCGCGGGCTCTACGGCCTGCTGGCGCGGCTGCGCGTCAAGCTCGGCCAGATCACGCCGCCGGCCAGCCCGGCCGGCGGCGGCCGCGCGCCGCTGCCGCAGTGGCTGCCCGCGGTGGAGACGCTGCCCGGCTGGGAAGCACTATGCGAGCGCGACGGGCGCGGCCAATACACCAATCTGGTGCAATTGTGCGACCGCCTGGGCGGCCTGATGGCGCAGCTCTCCGACGAGATCAGCGCGCGCTACTTCAGCCATGCCGGCGTGGCCGGCGTGCGGGTGCGGCCATGAGCGCGCCGGCGACGGGGCTGGCGGGCGGCGCGGCGGAGCGTCCCGTGGACGAGGCAGGGGCCGGAATCGGAGCCGGGGCCAAGATCGGGACCGAAGCCGACAACGACGCGGTGGCCGGCCCGGCGGGCGCGGCGGCCATCGCCGCGGTGCCTGCCCCGGCGCCCGCCGCGGCCTTGCTCACGGTCCACCACAAGACCACCTACACCTACTCCGCGCCGGTGGAGAACGCCCAGCAGCGCGCCGTGGTGTGGCCGGTGGCGTGCCCGTGGCAGACCGTGCTGTCGCACAGCGCGTGGGTCGACCCCGAGCCGTCGCACCAGCATGCCGGCACCGACGCCTTCGGCAACCACGTGCTGTATTTCACCATCGACGTGCCGCACGACTTCATGCAGCTGTGCTGCGAGAGCACGGTGCGCGTGATGCCGCGCTGGGACGCGCTCGATCCCGCCGCCAGCATGCCGTGGGAAGACGCCGTGGCGGCGCTGCGCTTTCGCGCCGGCCAGCCGTTCCGGGCGCAGAGCGAGTTCTGCTTCGCCTCGCCCAACGTGGCGCTGCACCCGGACCTCAAGGCCTACGCGCTGGCCAGCTTCGGGCCCGGCGTGCCGGTGGTGGCTGGCGCCATCGACCTGATGCACCGCATCCACGCCGACTTCGAATACGAGACCGATGCCACCGAGGTGGACACCCCCGCGCTGAAGGCGTTCGCGCTGCGCAGCGGCGTGTGCCAGGACTTCGCCCAGGTCATGATCGGCTGCCTGCGCTCGCTCGGCCTGGCCGCGCGCTACGTCAGCGGCTACCTGCGCACCGAGCCGCCGCCGGGCCAGCCGCGCCTGATCGGCGCCGACGCCTCGCACGCGTGGCTGTCGGTGTACTGTCCGCTGGCCGGCTGGGTCGACCTCGATCCGACCAACGACGTGCTGGCCGACACCGGCCACGTGACGCTGGCGTTCGGGCGCGACTACAGCGACGTCTCGCTGCTGCGCGGGGTCATCGTGGGCGGCGGCGCGCATACCGTCGAGGTGGAGGTAAGCGTGCTGCCGCTGGCGTAGCCGGCGCGCGCTGCGCCGGCGGCACGGCTGGCAAGCCAATTGCTTGCGCATTGCAGGGGTTGCCGAAAAAGAAGGGGAATCAATATGCTGAGCCGCACCGCCGACCACCTGTTCTGGATGGCCCGCTACACCGAGCGCGCCGAGAACACCGCGCGCATGCTCGACGTCAACCACCAGACCGCGCTGCTGCCGCAGTCGCGCGACGCATCCCGGCAGGGCTGGCTGGCCATGCTCGACGCGACCGAGCTCACCCCGGTCTTCGCCGAGCACCACGGCACCGTGGTGCACGAGGAAGTGCTCGACTTCATGGTGCGCGACCTGAGCCATCCGGCCTCGATCATGTCCTGCCTGCGCGCCGCCCGCGAAAACGCCCGCGCCGTGCGCGGCGCGCTGACCACGCCGCTGTGGGAAACCATCAACACCACCTGGCTCGACGTGCAGCAGATGATCGCCGACGGCATCCTGCGGCACGATCCCGCGCAGTTCTTCGAGTGGGTCAAGTTCCGCTCCCACCTCACGCGCGGCGTGGAAGCCGGCACCATGCTCAAGGACGAGGCCTACTGCTTCATGCGCCTGGGCACCTTCCTGGAGCGCGCCGACAACACCGCGCGGCTGCTCGACGTCAAGTTCCAGTCCACCGACCTCGACCGCCAGCAGGACGACTTCTACCAGTGGGCCGCGGTGCTGCGCTCGGTCTCCGGGTTCGAGATGTACCGCAAGGTCTACCGCGCGGCGGTCACGCCCGAGCGCGTGGCCGAACTGCTGATCGTGCATCCCGACATGCCGCGCTCGCTCGCGGCCAGCCTGCGGGAGGTGGTGGCGCTGCTGGCGCAGGTGCGCAATGGCGCTTCAGCGGAGACTGAGCGGCGTGCGGGGAAGCTGCATGCCGAGCTCAAGTTTGCGCGGATCGAGGATATTTTTTCTGTGGGGATTCATGGGTGGCTGGGGGATTTTTTGCGGAGGGTGCATGAGGTGGGGAGTGGGGTTAGTCATAGTTTTTTGATGCGGGGGTAGTAGGGTTTTGTGCTTCGGCTTTAAAGGTCGCTTCGACTTCAAAGTCAACGGCTTTAAAGGCCTTAACATCAAAGTCAAAGGCTTTCGCTCCCCCGGAGCGACCTACTTTCTTTTCCCCGAAAAGAAAGTAGGCAAAGAAAGCGGGCTGCCTGGCCGGCAGGGGCAGAGCCGAACAGGGCTTCTTGGATTGGTGGTTTCGTGGTGGGGGTGGTGGTTCTGCTGGG
>NZ_AQPL01000395.1:0-3340 GCF_000395345.1 Cupriavidus sp. WS
GCCACGGGTTCGCGCCCGTGGCGCCGGGCCCGCTCTGGTGAAATACCGTTACAGTTGTATCTGCCTGTCCGCCCGCGGCAGCGCTAGAGTAGCGTCATGGTGATTGCATGACGAGGACAAGAACATGAAGCAAGGATTCTGCTGCGCCCTGGGCATCGGGGCACTGGCCTGGGCCGTTTCGCAACCCGTGCTGGCGCGTGTGGATGTCGGCGTGAACATCGGCGTGCCGGTGGTGGTGGCGCCGGCGCCGGTCTACGTCGCCCCGCCCGCCCCGGTCTACGCGCCGCCGGCGCCCGTCTACGCCGCGCCCCCGGTGTACGGCCCGCCGCCCGTGGTGATGGCGCCCGCCGTGGTGATCGGCTGGCATGGCGACCGCTACTGGGACGGCCGCCGCTGGTGGGGCCGCCGCGACTGGTATGCGTACCATCATCCGCACGGCTACCACCGCTGAGCCGCGCGCGCCCCGCGCGGCCGGCAAAATCGTTAGTTCTTATTACAAAAAAAACCGCCCCCGAAGGGGCGGTTTTCATTTCCGGCGTCCGGCTTACGCCGCCGCCCTGGCCTCGCCCAGCACGAACTCGCCGTCGCGGTAGTCCACCGGCACCACGTCCTTGGCGGCGAACTTGCCTTCGAGGATGGCGCGCGCCACCGGGTTCTCGATCTGCTGCTGGATCGCGCGCTTGAGCGGACGCGCGCCGAACACCGGGTCGTAGCCCGCGCTGGCGATCTTGGCGATCGCCGTTTCGCTGACTTCGAGCGTCATGTCCATGCGTGCCAGCCGTGCCTGCAGCCGCTGGAGCTGGATGCGGGCGATCGACTCGATATGCTGCTGGTCGAGCGCGTGGAACACCACCACCTCGTCGATCCGGTTGAGGAACTCGGGGCGGAAATGCGTCTTCACTTCCTGCCACACGGCACCCTTCACCGCTTCGTGCGGCTCGCCGGACATGGCCTGGATGATCTGCGAACCGAGGTTCGAGGTCATCACGATCACGGTGTTCTTGAAGTCCACCGTGCGGCCCTGGCCATCGGTCAGGCGGCCGTCGTCGAGCACCTGCAGCAGCACGTTGAAGACGTCCGGGTGGGCCTTCTCGACTTCATCGAGCAGCACCACGCTGTACGGCTTGCGGCGCACCGCCTCGGTCAGGTAGCCGCCTTCCTCGTAGCCCACGTATCCGGGCGGCGCGCCGATCAGCCGGCTCACGCTGTGCTTCTCCATGAACTCGCTCATGTCGATGCGGATCAGGTGGTCCTGCGAATCGAACAGGAACTCGGCCAGCGCCTTGCACAGCTCGGTCTTGCCCACGCCGGTGGGGCCGAGGAACAGGAACGAGCCATAGGGCTTGTTCTCGTCGGCCAGCCCGGCGCGCGAGCGGCGGATGGCATCCGACACCAGGCGCACGGCCTCGTCCTGCCCCACCACGCGGCGGTGCAGGTAGTCCTCCATCTGGATCAGCTTCTCGCGCTCGCCCTGCATCATGCGCGAGACCGGGATGCCGGTCGCGCGGCTGACCACCTCGGCGATTTCCTCGGCGCCGACCTGCGTGCGCAGCAGCTTGTTCTGGTGCTTCTGCTCGCTGGCCTCGGCCGCGGTGGCGGCCTTGAGCTTGCCTTCGAGCTCGGGCAGCTTGCCGTACTGCAGCTCGGCCACCTTGTCGAGCTTGCCTTCGCGCTGCAGGCGCGTGATCTCCAGGCGGATCTTGTCGATCTCCTCCTTGAGCGCGGCCGCGCCCTGGGCGGCGCCCTTCTCGGCCTTCCAGATTTCCTCGAGGTCGGCGTACTCCTTCTCCAGGCGCTCGATCTCCTGCTCGATCAGCTCGAGCCGCTTCTTCGAGGCCTCGTCGGTCTCGCGCTTGACGGCTTCGCGCTCGATCTTGAGCTGGATGGTGCGGCGCTCGAGCTTGTCCATCACCTCGGGCTTGGAGTCGATCTCCATCTTGATGCGCGCGCCGGCCTCGTCGATCAGGTCGATGGCCTTGTCGGGCAGGAAGCGGTCGGTGATGTAGCGGTGCGACAGCTCCGCCGCGGCGACGATGGCCGGGTCGGTGATCTCCACGCCGTGGTGCAGCTCGTACTTCTCCTGCAGGCCGCGCAGGATGGCGATGGTGGCCTCCACGCTCGGCTCGTCCACCAGCACCTTCTGGAAGCGGCGCTCGAGCGCGGCGTCCTTCTCGATGTACTTGCGGTATTCGTCCAGCGTGGTGGCGCCGATGCAGTGCAGCTCGCCGCGCGCCAGCGCGGGCTTGAGCATGTTGCCGGCGTCGATGGCGCCCTCGGCCTTGCCCGCGCCCACCATCGTGTGGATCTCGTCGATGAAGACGATGGTCTGGCCCTCGTCCTTGGCGATGTCCGACAGCACGGCCTTGAGGCGTTCCTCGAACTCGCCGCGGTACTTGGCGCCGGCCAGCAGGCCGGCCATGTCGAGCACCAGCACGCGCTTGTTCTTCAGGGTCTCGGGCACCTCGCCGTTGACGATGCGCTGGGCCAGGCCTTCCACGATGGCGGTCTTGCCCACGCCCGGCTCGCCGATCAGCACGGGATTGTTCTTGGTGCGGCGCTGCAGGATCTGGATCGCGCGGCGGATCTCGTCGTCGCGGCCGATGACCGGGTCGAGCTTGCCGATGCGGGCGCGCTCGGTGAGGTCCACGGTGTACTTCTTGAGCGCTTCGCGCTGGGTCTCGGCGTCGGCGCTGTTGACCGCATCGCCGCCGCGCACGGCTTCGATGGCGGACTCCAGCGACTTGCGCCCCAGCCCGTGCTCGCGCGCGATGCGGCCGGCCTCGCCCTTGTCGTCGGCCACGGCGAGCAGGAACAGCTCGCTGGCGATGAACTGGTCGCCGCGCTTGATCGCTTCCTTCTCGGTGGCGTTGAACAGCGCGTTCAGCTCGCGCCCGACCTGGACCTCGCTGTTGCCCTGGATCTGCGGCAGGCGCTTGATGGCGGCGTCGAGCGCGCCGGTCAGGCCGCCCACGTTGACGCCGGCGCGCGCCAGCAGCCCGCGCGCGGCGCCGTCGTTCTGCGACAGCAGCGCGCGCAGCACGTGCAGCGGGTCGATGTATTGGTTGTCGTTGCCGATGGCCAGACTCTGGGCGTCGGCCAGCGCTTCCTGGAATCGGGTAGTCAGTTTGTCTAGTCGCATTAAGGATCCCTCTCTCTGTCCTGGATGAGTGTCCTGAGACGGGAGGCGCGGCCCGGCGTACCTCCGCCTGGCCCTTCCCTGTGCGTTCCGGACACTGGTTGGTCTTTTCGAAAGATAAGGCTTTGCGACGACATTTCAAGGCCGCGCGGCCGGTATTTGGAGGCCGCCCGAAGTGGCGGCGGCGATACCCGCCGGCGGGCG
>NZ_AQPL01000396.1:0-15373 GCF_000395345.1 Cupriavidus sp. WS
GGCGATCCCCGCCGGCGGGCGCGCTCAGGCCGCCGCCAGGGCCCGCTTGTTTTCCAGGTTGCGCACCAGCACCAGCGCCTCGCCGGACAGCACCGCGCGGCCGTCGTCGCCGGTCACCACGGTGGCCAGGTTGACCAGGTCCTTGTCGCCGCGCAGGCGCACGATGCGCACCGAGGCGGTCAGCAGCTCGCCCAGCCGCGCCGGCGAGCGCAGCCGCAGCGACTGCTGCATCCAGCCGGCGCCGCGCCCGGGCAGGCGCGTGCCGAGCAGGTCGGAGAACATCCCGGCCAGCAGCGGCAGCGGCACCATCGCGCCGTCGAAGCCCCGGCTGCGGGCGAACACCGGATCGGTGTAGAACGGATTGCCGTCGTCGGTCAGCGCGACGTACTCGTCGATGTCGCCGGCGCTGAAGCTGCGCACCGCCGATGCCTCCTGGCCCACGCTCAGGTGATAGAGCACGCGCTCGCCGCCGGGCGCGGCCGGCAGGGCGTCGTCCGGCTCGCGCAGGCGCGCTTCGGCCAGCGCGCCGGCGCTGGCGTCGACCAGCAGGACCGCGTCGCCCTGCGCCGTCACCTGCTCGTCGCCCGCGGGCATGCGCGCGCCGCCGCGCCGCACGCAGCGGATCGCGGTGTCCAGCGCGATGCGGCCGCGGCCCGGCGTGTCGTTGAGCACCAGCACGGCCGCCACGCCGTCGCCGACGAAGGCCGGCCGCGGGAACATCAGCGTCTGCCCGATCGGCAGCACCGGCAGCGGGTTGCTGCGCCGCATCTGCGCGCACAGCAGCGAGAACAGCAGCATGCCGTGCGCCACCGTGGCGCCGAAGGGCGTGGCGCGGGCGAAGGCCGGGTCGCAGTGGATCGGGTTGTCGTCGCGCGAGAGCGAGGCGAAGCGGTCGAAGTCTTCCTGCGTCAGGACGCGCGGGCGGGATGCCTTCATCAGTTGGGTACCTCTACGGTGCTGCCGTTGACCGCGATGCGGTCCGCGCTGGCCGGCACGGCGGCGAACGGCGGCAGGTTGGTGGACAGGAGCGCCGGCGCCGGCGACAGCGTGCCGCCGCGCGCGACGGTGCGCACGACCTGCGAAGGCGGCAGCGCGGTGCCGACGGTCAGGTTGGCGTAGACCGCGTCGAGCGCGCGGTTCAGGTAGACGTGCAGCGGGATGAAACGGTTGTCATAACCGGCCACCGCGCCGATGAAGCTGTCGAAATGCTGCCCGTTGGTCACTTCGATATACGATAGCCTGCTGGCGCTGCCCTCCTGCAGGCGGTTGTAGCCGAGATACGGGCGCGACGTGTGGTTGACCGGCAGCAGCGCGTCGCTGCGGCCATGCACGATGATGGCCGGCTTGCCGTGCAGGTTGCCCGAGCGCAGCGTCTGCGCCTGGCCGGCCTGCAGCGCCGGCGACGCGCCGCCGGTGCCGCCCAGCAGCGCGCGCAGGCAGCGCGCGCCGTCGAGATTGGCATCCGCCACATTGTTGCCCGGCGACTTCGAATAGACATCGCGCAGCGGGCCGCCCGGATTGTTGTCGTTGATCAGTTGCACGCTGGCCGCCGGCGGCACGCCGTTGCCGGTGGCGTACAGCACGTTGAGCACGTCCGGCGCGATGGCCGCCGGCGTGAGCACCGCGGCGCCGGTGGCGGCGAAGCTGTAGCCGCACAGGCGGTCGGCCACGGCGGCGCGCGCGAGCGCGTTGGCGAATGTCACCGAGACCGCGCTGGCCACCTCGAACAGCGCCAGCGACGGATGGATCTCGTCCGACTCCGGCTCCCAGCCCGCGTCGTGCAGCGCCTGCAGCGCGTTGGCGGCCTGCGCCGCGGTGTCGGCGCCGGTGATGATGCCGGCGTCCGCCAGCGACTGGCAGCGGTTGAGCGCCGGCTGCGCCAGCGCCACGGCGGGCTGCGCGTAGAGATTGACGGCCGGCGCGTTGACCAGCGCCGCCGCCTGCGAGGTGCACAGCTGCAGCAGGTTCGCGGTGGTGATGTAGTCGTACAGCGTGCGCCCGGACGCCGCCACCGGCGTGCCGCCGCGCGTGACGGTCACGCCGGTGCCCGCCGGCAGGTTGAGGTTGGGCTCGCCCACGGCCACGCCGTCGATCAGGCCCTCGGTGTCCTGCTCGGCCGCGGCGATGGCCGCGCCGCCGCCGTTGGAGACGCTGGAGGCAATCACCACCACCGTCTGCGGGCTGAAGGTGCGCTGGCGCGTGCCGTCCGGCGCCACCGTGCCGAAGCGGTCGTTGAGCGCCCACAGCGCGAACTGCGCGGCCTGCAGCGTGAAGCTGCCCCAGTCCTTCTCGGGGTTGCGCTGCGAGTGCGCGTGCTTGAAGGCCAGGCGGTGCGGCGCGAGCGCGTTGAAGGCCGGCAGGCTGGTGCCTGGGAACGGCGCGGCGAACTGCGCATTGGCGCCGGCCGCGCCGCGCGCGGCGCGCGTGCCGTCGATCAGCGGCACGGTGTCGGCATCGAGGTCGTGCGGCGCGGCGCCGGTGCCCTTGTCGGTGTAGGCCACGGCGCAGCCGCGCTTGAGCGCCCACTCGCCGGTGGAGATGCCGCCGTAGACGCCGCGCGAGCCCGACGAGGTCGCGGTGATCAGGCACGGCCGGGTCACGTCGAAGCTGTCCGGGATCTGCACCAGCATGGTCACGTTCTGGCGGCTGCTGCCGTCGTCGGAGAAGGCCAGGTACTCGCGCCCGGCCACCTTGCCCTGCCCGCCGGTGACGTTGCCCTGGGCGTCCACGTTGGGGCCGAACAGCGTACCGTAGCCGCCGCCGGCGGTGGTGTCGACCAGCGCGCGGTAGTTGGTATAGATGGCGTAGCGGCGCAGCTCGGCCGCGGTGGGCGCGGCCGGGTTCAGCGGCAGCGGCGCGGTGGCCGACGCCAGCCCGTCCTTGCCGAGGCCGGCGGTGAGCAGGTCGTCGGTGTTGCCGTCGTAGGACTTGATCGTCACCGTGCCGATATTGGACGGCTTGACGTTGGGACTGGCGTTGCCGCCGTTGTTGCCATTGCCGTTGCCGCCACCGCCGCAGGCGGCCAGCGCCAGGCAGGCCAGGCCCGCCAGCGCCAGCCGGGCCACGCCACCGAGACTCACCGCGGATTCGCGCGACATGCCGTACCCCCCGTTTCCTGCCGGTCCGATCGGGAACACATGCACGGCGTGCGCGGCGCCGCCGGCATGGCGCGCCGGACTGGCCGCAAGGTGCTTGCGTTGCATGCTCGTCTCCTCGTGGGATGCCTTCTTCTTGTTGCCGGTGCGGATCGGGCTGCCGATCGATATTGCCCGCCGTTACTGCCTGTGCTTCCGTTGCTGGCTCTTTCCGTTGCTGGCCCTGCCGTCGTTTCCTGCTTGCCGCGTCCCTTCCGCGCGTCCCTTCCGTGCGGCCGTTCAGTGCGTGCCCGGCGCCGGCTTGCCGTCGCGCTGCGTTCGGCGCGCCTCCAGTCCGTGCGAGATCATGTCGAACGCAGTGTCGACCACCTTGGCCATCGACGCCGGGCGCTTCCACAGCGCATAGCGCATGCCGAGGAAATTGCTGATGCCGATCAGGCACCAGGCCCGCACCTCGGCATCGCCGGGCGAGATCTGGCCCTGTTCTTCGGCCTCGTCCAGGCGGCGGCGGTAGATGTCGGCGAAGGCCTGGAAGTAGCTGCTGTAGATGGCTTCGTCCACCGAATACGAATCGAGCACGATGCGGTACAGGTTCTTGTGGCGCGAGACGAACGAGAGGAAGGCCCTGAGGCCGAGCCGCTCGGCCTCGATCCGCGTGTGCGCCGGGCCGGCGTGCTTGCGCAGGTGGGCGCGCACCAGTTCCAGCATACGCTGCATCAGCGCGCGGAAGATGTCTTCCTTGTCCTTGAAGTAGAGATAGAAGGTGCCCATCGCCACCTGGGCCTCCTGGGTGATCTCGGAGATCGACGCCACGTGGTAGCCCTTCTCGCCGAACACCTTCTCGGCGGCGCGCAGCAGCGCCGCGCGGGTCTTCTGGCCGCGCGCGGTCTTGGGCTGGCTCGCGCCGGGATCGGTCAGCGGCATCGCGGCTCCGGGATCGTGAAACATGAATCAGCTATCATGTTTCATCGTATAAACCCGGTGCTCGGCATGTCAATAGATCGCATCCCGTAGACCGGCGCCGGGCGCGGCGCTCAGGCCAGCAGCCGGTAGGTCCACAGGCCGAGCACGGTCAGCGCCAGCGAGCCGCCCAGGTGCAGCAGCAGGTGCGCCGCGGCCCAGCCGTAGTCGCCGGCCATCAGGTTGGCCACGACTTCGCTGGAGAAGGTGGAAAAGGTGGTGAGCCCGCCGAGAAAGCCGGTCACCGCCAGCAGGCGCCATTCGGACGGCAGTTCCACGTGCGAGTCGAAATAGCCGACGGCGAGGCCGACCAGGTAGCCGCCCACCAGGTTGGCGGCCAGCGTGCCGTAGGGCAGCGCCGGGTTGGCGGCGTTCCACAGCACCGAGAACAGCCAGCGCAGCCACGCGCCCATCGCGGCGCCCACGCCCACCGCGACAAACCCGAGCGGGCCCATCAGCGCGCGGCTTCCGCGTCCTGCGGGGGCGCCGCGGGGGCGTCGCCGCTGGCGTTGAGCGAGCGCACGCCCCAGCGCTGCAGCGCGGCCTCGTCGGCAACGCGCGCGTCGACCCAGCGCGCGCCTTCCGGAGTCTGCTCTTTCTTCCAGAACGGCGCCTCGGACTTGAGATAGTCCATGATGAATTCGCAGGCGGCGAACGCGTTGCCGCGATGGGCCGAGGCCACCGCCACCAGCACGATCTGGTCCAGTGGCAGCAGCGGCCCGACCCGGTGCACGATGGTCACGCCGAGCAGCGCCCAGCGCTCCCGCGCCACCGCCTCGATGCGGGCCAGCGCCTTCTCGGTCATGCCCGGGTAGTGCTCCAGCTCCATCGCGCTGACGGCGCTGCCGTCGCTGACGTCGCGCACCGTGCCGATGAAGCTGGCCACCGCGCCCACGCCCGGCTGGTCCGCGCGCAGCGCGGCCACCTCGGCGCCCAGGTCGAAATCCTCGCGCTGCACCCTGACGCTCATCTCAGCCTCCCGTGACCGGCGGGAAGAAGGCCACCTCGCAGCCTTCGGCCAGCGCGCTGCCGGCGCCCGCCACCTCGTGGTCCACCGCCATGCGCAGGGCGCGGCCTTCGGCCAGCACTTCGGCCCAGGCGCCGCCGCGCGCGCCCAGCCACTGGCGCAGCTCGCCCACGGTGGCCACCGTGGCCGGCACCGCGACGCGCTCCTGCCCCAGGCCCAGTTGCTCGCGCACGCTGGCAAAAAAACGCAGTTCGATGTTCATCGCAGTCACTCTCCTCAGCCCAGCAGCCCGTCGAAGGCGATGTACTGCACGATGTCGCCGCGCGCGATCGCCTGGCCCGGCGGGTTGTCGACCAGGCCGTCGCCCCACACGGTGGAAGTCAGCACGCCCGAGCTCTGGTTGGGAAACAGCTCGAGCCCGCCGGCCTGGTTGGTGCGCACGCGCAGGAATTCGTTGCGGCGGTCGCCCTTGGGCAGGTCGAAATCGGCGCGCAGCAGCAAGCGGCGCGGCATCACGTCCTGCACGCCCTGCAAGCGCAGGATGAAGGGCCGCACGAACAGCAGGAAGGTCACGAAGCTGGACACCGGGTTGCCCGGCAGGCCGAGGAAATAGGCCGGCGCCTGCCCGCCGCGCGCGACCTCGCCGAAGGCCAGCGGCCTGCCTGGCTTCATGGCGATCTGCCACAGGTTCAGGCGCCCTTCGGCCTGGACCGCCGGCTTGATATGGTCTTCCTCGCCGACCGAGACGCCGCCCGAGGTGATGATCAGGTCATGCCCGGCGGCGGCGCGGCGCAGCGTGTCGCGCGTGGCGGCCAGCGAGTCCGGCACGATGCCGAAGTCGCTGACCTCGCAGCCGAGCCGGTCGAGCAGGCCGCGCAGCGTGAAGCGGTTGGAGTTGTAGATGGCGCCCGGCTTGAGCGGCTCGCCCGGCATGGCGAGCTCGTCGCCGGTGAAGAACACCGCCACCTTGACGCGGCGCACCACGTCGAGCGCGGCCTGCCCCACCGAGGCGGCCAGCCCGAGCGCCTGCGGCGTCAGGCGCGTGCCGGCGGGCAGGATCACGCTGCCGGCGCGGATGTCCTCGCCCGCGCGGCGGATCCACTCGCCGGCCTGCGGCGCGTGGTTGACCACCACCTCGTCGCCTTCGGCCACGCATTGCTCCTGCATGACCACCGCATCGGCGCCGGGCGGGATCAGGCCGCCGGTGAAGATGCGCGCCGCGGTGCCGGCGGCCAGCGCCGTGCCCACGTGGCCGGCGGGAATGCGCTGCGCCACGCGCAGGCGCGCGCCGGGCGCGGGCACGTCGGCATGGCGCACGGCGTAGCCGTCCATCGCGGTATTGTCCGCGGGCGGCACGTCCAGCGTGCTGGCCACGGGCGCGGCCAGCACGCGGCCGTTGGCATCGAGCGTGGCGATGCGCTCGCTCTCGGCCAGCGGCGTGGCGCCGGCCAGCAGGGCTTCGAGCGCCTGGGCCGTGGTCAGCATGGGGGAACGGGCGGGCGCGGCGGCTTGGGTCATGACGAAAGCAGGTAGGTGGGGACGGCAGGCTGAGACGCAAACCCGCGGTCGCCCAAGGGAAACGGCCCACGTACCGTCCCCGGTACCTGCGGGGGCGATGCGCGGGCCGTGCGGTTCAGCTCGGCAAGTCCGATTGTAGCGAGTTGGCGCCAACCCAGCCAACGGCCGGCCGCGGATGCCGCCGGTGCCGCCAGTGCCGGGAAGGCGGGCGCGGCCTACAGGCCGGTGTGGCCGGCGATGAAGGCCTTGATCCGGCCGGCGTCGGCGGGCATGACCTCGAAACGCTGCGGCAGCTTCTCGATGCCGTCGAAGCTGGCCGGCCGCTCCGGCTCGTGGCCGAGCGCCTCGCGGATGGTGTCGGCGAACTTGGCCGGCAGCGCGGTTTCCAGCACCACCATCGGCACGCCGGGGGTGAGGTGCTCGCGTGCGACCTTGACGCCGTCGGCGGTGTGCGTGTCGATGGTGATGCCGTAGCGCGAGGACAGGTCGCGGATGGTGGCGAGGCGGTCCTCGTGCGTGCTGCGCCCGGAGACGAAGCCGAACGCGCGGATGCGCTCGAATTCCGCCGTGCCGGCGAGGTCGAAGCCGCCCGCGGTGTCGACGTCGCGGAACATCCGCGCCAGCTTGGCGGCATCGCGGCCGAGCAGGTCGAACACGAAGCGCTCGAAGTTCGAGGCCTTGGAGATGTCCATGCTCGGGCTGGAGGTGTGGTACGTCTCGGCCGACTTGCGCACGCGGTAGGTGCCGGTGCGGAAGAATTCGTCGAGCACGTCGTTCTCGTTGGTGGCCACCACCAGCTTGTCGATCGGCAGGCCCATCATGCGCGCGATGTGGCCGGCGCAGACGTTGCCGAAATTGCCCGACGGCACGCAGAACGAGACCTTCTGGCCCGGGCCGCTGGTCGCCAGCAGCCAGCCCTTGAAGTAGTACACCACCTGGGCCACCACGCGCGCCCAGTTGATCGAGTTGACCGTGCCGATCTTCTGGCGGGCCTTGTAGCCGAGGTCGTTCGACACCGCCTTGACGATGTCCTGGCAGTCGTCGAACACGCCTTCGACCGCCAGGTTGAAGATGTTCGGGTCCTGCAGGCTGAACATCTGCGCGGTCTGGAACGCGCTCATCTTGCGGTGCGGGCTGAGCATGAACACGCGGATGCCGCGCTTGCCGCGCATCGCGTATTCGGCGGCGCTGCCGGTGTCGCCCGAGGTGGCGCCGAGGATGTTCAGCTCCTGCCCGGCGCGCGCCAGCGCGTACTCGAACAGGTTGCCGAGCAGCTGCATGGCCATGTCCTTGAACGCCAGCGTGGGGCCGTTGGACAGGCCCAGCAGTTGCAGCGGCGCCCCGCCCTCCTCGCCCAGCGTGCGCAGCGGGGTGATGTCGGCGGTGTTGTCGCCGGGGCGGGCGTTGCAGTACACCTCGGCGGTGTAGGTCTTGCGCGTGAGCGCGCGCAGGTCCGCGGCCGGGATGTCGTCGCAAAAGCGGGACAGCACTTCGAAGGCGAGATCGGCGTAGGACAGCTTGCGCCAGGCCTCCAGCTCGTCGGCGGTGACTTGCGGGTATGCCTGCGGCAGGTACAGCCCGCCGTCCGGCGCCAGGCCGCCCAGCAGGATCTCGGAGAAGGTTTGCGGCGCCTCGTGGCCGCGCGTCGACAGGTATTTCATCGCTCGCTCAGTTCAGTTCTTCCATGCGCAGGCGCGTGACCGCGGACAGCACGGTCGGCAGCGCCTCGATCTTGGCGATGGCGGCGTTGACCTGCTTCTCGCGCGTGAGGTGCGACAGCATGATGATGTCGGTCTGCGGCTCGCCTTCGCGCGACTCCTTCTGCAGCATGGCATCGATGGAGATGCCGGCGTCGGCGAGGATGCGGGTGATGTCGGCCAGCACGCCGGTCTCGTCGGCCACGCGCATGCGCAGGTAGTACGAGCTGGTGACTTCCTCGATCGGCAGCACCGGCACGCTGGACAGCTCGTCCGGCTGGAAGGCCAGGTGCGGCACGCGGTGCTCGGGGTCGGCGGTGTGCAGGCGGGTCACGTCGACGAGGTCGGCGATCACGGCCGAGGCGGTCGGCTCGGCGCCGGCGCCCTTGCCGTAGTACAGCGTGGCGCCCACGGCGTCGCCCTGCACCAGCACCGCGTTCATGGCGCCTTCCACGTTGGCGATCAGGCGCTTGGTGGGCACCAGGGTCGGGTGCACGCGCAGCTCGATGCCGTTCTCGCGGCGGCGCGTCAGGCCCAGCAGCTTGATGCGGTAGCCGAGCTCCTCGGCGTAGCGGATGTCCACGGCCGACAGCCTGGTGATGCCTTCCACGTAAGCCTTGTCGAACTGCACCGGCATGCCGAACGCGATCGAGCTCATCAGCGTGACCTTGTGGGCCGCGTCGATGCCTTCGATGTCGAAGGTCGGGTCGGCCTCGGCATAACCGAGCGCCTGCGCTTCCTTGAGCACGGTGTCGAAGTCCAGGCCCTTGTCGCGCATCTCCGACAGGATGAAGTTGGTGGTGCCGTTGATGATGCCGGCGATCCACTCGATGCGGTTGGCGGTCAGGCCTTCGCGCAGCGCCTTGATGATGGGGATGCCGCCGGCCACCGCGGCTTCGAAGGCCACGATCACGCCCTTGCGGCGCGCCGCCTCGAAGATCTCGTTGCCGTGCACGGCCAGCAGCGCCTTGTTGGCGGTGACGACGTGCTTGCCGTTCTCGATGGCCTTGAGCACCAGCTCGCGCGCGATGCCGTAGCCGCCGATCAGCTCGACGACGATGTCGATTCCGGCGCGGGTGACGACCTCGTTGGCGTCGGCCACCACCTCGACCTGCCCACCGGTCAGCTCGCGGGCGCGTTCGGTGTTGAGGTCGGCGACCACGGCAATCTCGATGCCGCGGCCGGCGCGGCGGCGGATCTCTTCCTGGTTGCGTTGCAGCACGTTGAACGTGCCGCTACCGACGGTACCGATGCCAAGCAGGCCTACTTTGATGGGGTTCATGGACAATCTGACTCTGGGTTGCTGAAAAATGGATTGCGCCGCGGCGCCGGCTCAGGCCGCGAGGCCCTGGTGGCGCCTGCGGTAGGCATCGAGGAAGCGGCCCACGCGGCCGATGGCCTCGCGCAGGTCTTCCTCGTGCGGCAGGAACACGATCCGGAAATGGTCCGGCTTGCCCCAGTTGAAGCCGGTGCCCTGCACCAGCAGCACCTTGGATTCCTGCAGCAGCTCGTAGATGAATTCCTGGTCGTCCTGGATCGGGTACATCGACAGGTCGAGCTTGGGGAACAGGTACAGCGCGGCCTTGGGCTTGACGCAGGTCACGCCCGGGATCTGCGTGATCAGCTCGTGCGCGAGGTCGCGCTGGCGGCGCAGGCGGCCGCCCTCGCCCACCAGGTCGTTGATGCTCTGGTAGCCGCCCAGCGCGGTCTGGATGGCCCACTGGCCCGGCACGTTGGCGCACAGGCGCATCGAGGACAGCATGTTGAGGCCCTCGATGTAGTCCAGCGCCGGGCGCTTGTCGCCCGACACCACCATCCAGCCGGCGCGGTAGCCGCACGAGCGGTAGTTCTTGGACAGGCCGTTGAAGGTCACGGTCAGCACGTCGGTCGACAGCGCGGCGATCGAGGTGTGGGTGTGGCCGTCGTACAGCACCTTGTCGTAGATCTCGTCGGCGAAGATGATCAGGCCGTGCTCGCGCGCGATCGCCACGATGGCCTCGAGCAGCTCGTCCGAATACAGCGCGCCGGTCGGGTTGTTGGGGTTGATGACGACGATGGCCTTGGTATTGGGCGTGATCTTGGCGCGGATGTCGTCGAGGTCGGGCATCCACTCGTTGGCCTCGTCGCACACGTAGTGCACCGGGGTGCCGCCCGACAGGCTCACCGCGGCGGTCCACAGCGGGTAGTCCGGCGCCGGCACCAGCACTTCGTCGCCGCCGTTGAGCAGCGCGTTCATCGACATCACGATCAGTTCCGAGGCGCCGTTGCCCACGTAGATGTCGTCCAGCCCCACGCCTTCGATGTTCTTCTGCTGGGTGTAGTGCATGATCGCCTTGCGCGCGGCGAAGATGCCCTTGGAGTCCGAGTAGCCCGCCGAGTTGGGCAGGTTGCGCATCATGTCCTGCTGGATCTCTTCCGGGGCGTCGAAACCGAACACGGCGAGATTGCCGATGTTCAGCTTGATGATCTTGTGGCCTTCCTCTTCCATCTGCTTGGCCTTCTCCAGCACCGGGCCGCGGATGTCGTAGCAAACATTGTTGAGCTTGTTGGATTTCTGGATCGGTTTCACGGCGATGTCGGCAGGAGGCAAGGGCCGCCGGGCAAGCGGCGGCTGGCTAGGGAATCCGGGTGGGAAGGAGTGGTCCGCGGGCGCCTGTCCGCTGCGGTGCGACGCGAAACGTGGCAGGCAGGGAGGCAAAAGCTATAATTTATCGGATTATGACAGACTTCGGCAGGGATTCTTGCATTGCAGCGTGCGCCGCCGGGCGCTTGCCGTTCTGTCGCCGTTCCGCTTTCAACCCGCCCCCAAACCCGCCCCGGGCGGCCGCCCGCTCGCCGGGCACCCGCCGCGGGGCCGCGCCGCCAAAGGTTCCCCATTGAAACTCCACGCTGACCAGCCCAATGCCCTCAATACGGTGACCGCCTACGGGCCCGGCTATATCGAAATCAACATGGTGCGCTACACCGAGTCCGTGCTGGTCATGCCCGAGGGCGAGATCCGGCCGTGGCCGGTGCGGCGCTTCGAAGACCTGGAGCCGGCCCATTTCGAGGGCCTGCTGCCGCACGCGCCCGAGGTGGTGCTGCTCGGCACCGGCAACCGCCTGCGCTTCCCGCACCCGCGCCTGACCGACTCGCTGGCGCGCCGGCACGTGGGCGTGGACGCGATGGACCTGCAGGCCGCCTGCCGCACCTACAACATCCTGATGGCCGAAGGCCGCAAGGTGGCGGCGGTGCTGCTGCTGGAAGACCCGGCCTGAGCCTGGCCGCGGTTGCGCCGCGGCCGTCCGGGCGCCCGCGGGCACGGCGCGGCAAGTTAAGCGCGCGCCACGCTTGAAGTTTGCCGGGCCGCCCCCATCTGCCGCCACCAAGGTGGCAGCACGCATGCCGCCGCCTCCCTTCCTGCCTCTCCCAGGAGCCACAAGAATGACAATCAGTCTCGACCAGGCCGTACCCGACTTCAGCGCGCCCGCCACCGGCGGTGCTTTCCGCCTCTCCGAGCAGCGTGGCAAGACGGTAGTGCTGTATTTCTATCCCAAGGACAACACGCCGGGCTGCACCACGGAAGCCATGAACTTCCGCGACCAGTACGACGGCTTCCTCGGCGCCGACGCGGTGGTGTTCGGCATCTCGCGCGACAGCATGAAGTCGCACGAGAACTTCAAGGCCAAGCTGGAATTGCCGTTCGAGCTCATCTCCGACGGCGACGAAGCCGTCTGCACCCTGTTCGATGTCATCAAGATGAAGAAAATGTATGGCAAGGAAGTGCGCGGCATCGAGCGCAGCACCTTCGTCATCGACCGCAAGGGCATCCTGCGCCACGCCATGCGCGGCATCAAGGTGCCCAACCACGTCGACGAGGTCCTGCAGATCGTGCGCAGCCTCTGAGCACGCCGGCCCGCGGGGCGGCCGCTGAATCGCCGCAGCAACACCCGCGCGCCGGTGCCATATCGGCGATTGCAAAACAGAAATCGTTCGGATACATTGACCCGTAATGAGTTCAGAATCCGGATGCCACGCTGTTTCATCGTCCCGTCCCAGGTGCCTCGAGCCCCGGGCCGGTAGCGGACCTGCCGTGTCTCCGGTCCGCAAGAAAGCCGTCAAACCTGCTGCACAGGTCTGGCGGCTTTTTTGTTTGTACGCACAGGACACGATCGGCACCTTCGCGGCCCAGCGCGGCCGCCCCCGTGTCCTGCGCGGTTTTCCAGCCGTCTTCTCCCCCTGAAAGGAAAGCCAAGCATGCCGCTGCCGACCATGCCCGCCAAGCCTGCTCAATTGCTTGACCCGAGCGAATTCGCCCCGGTGACCAAGCTGCCCAAGGCCAGATCCGCGACACAGGGCAAGAAACCTGTGCCGGCGCTGGAGCGCGTGGCCTTGCTGGAAACCGGAAACGGCACGACCGAAGACGCGCCGGCCGTGGTGGCCCGCGCGGGCGGCACCACGCGCGCGCGCGGCAAGGACGCGCCGGCGCCGCTGACCTCCGTGCCGACCCTGTCCTCGGTGCCCAAGGTCCCCGCCAAGACCGCCGCTGGCGCCACCGGCCGACGCGCGCCCAAGCACACCGGGCCCGCCAAGCTGTTCGTGCTGGACACCAACGTGCTGATGCACGATCCGTCCTCGCTGTTCCGCTTCGAGGAGCACGACGTCTATCTGCCGATGATGACGCTCGAGGAGCTGGACAACCACAAGAAGGGCATGAGCGAAGTCGCGCGCAACGCGCGCACCGTCAGCCGCACGCTGGACGCGCTGGTGGGCGGCACCGACGGCTCGCTCGACGAAGGCATGCCGCTGGCCAAGCTGGGCAACCGCGACGCCCAGGGCAAGCTGTTCCTGCAGACCAAGCTCAACGAGATCAAGCTGCCCGACGGCCTGCCCCAGGGCAAGGCCGACAACCAGATCCTGGGCGTGGTCAGCGCCCTGCAGCAGCAGTTCCCGGACCGCCAGGTGGTGCTGGTGTCGAAAGACATCAACATGCGCATCAAGGCGCGCGCGCTGGGCCTGCCCGCCGAGGACTACTTCAACGACCAGGTCCTCGAGGACAAGGACCTGCTCTATTCGGGCGTGATGGTCCTGCCCAACGATTTCTGGGCCAAGCACGGCAAGGGCGTGGAAAGCTGGCAGGACCCCAAGTCCGGCGCCATGTTCTACCGCCTGACCGGCCCGCTGGTGCCGTCGTTCCTGGTCAACCAGTTCGTCTACCTGGAGCCCAGCGACGGCAGCCTGCCGCTGTACGCCCAGGTCAAGGAGATCAACGGCAAGACCGCGCTGCTGCAGACGCTCAAGGACTTCACGCACCACAAGAACAATGTGTGGAGCGTGACCGCGCGCAACCGCGAGCAGAACTTCGCGCTCAACCTGCTGATGCACCCGGAGATCGACTTCGTCACGCTGCTGGGCCAGGCCGGCACCGGCAAGACGCTGCTGGCGCTGGCCGCGGGCCTGGAGCAGGTGCTCGACCAGAAGCTCTACAACGAGATCATCGTCACCCGCGCCACCGTGCCGGTGGGCGAGGACATCGGCTTCCTGCCCGGCACCGAGGAAGAAAAGATGCAGCCCTGGATGGGCGCGTTCGACGACAACCTGGAAGTGCTGCAGAAGAGCGACGACAGCGCCGGCGAATGGGGCCGCGCCGCCACCCAGGAGCTGATCCGCTCGCGCATCAAGGTCAAGAGCATGAACTTCATGCGCGGGCGCACCTTCGTCAACAAGTTCGTCATCATCGACGAGGCGCAGAACCTGACGCCGAAGCAGATGAAGACGCTGGTGACGCGCGCGGGCCCCGGCACCAAGATCATCTGCCTGGGCAACATCGCGCAGATCGACACGCCCTACCTGACCGAGGGCTCGTCCGGCCTGACCTACGTGGTCGACCGCTTCAAGGGATGGAGCCACAGCGGCCACATCACGCTGGCGCGCGGCGAGCGCTCGCGCCTGGCGGACCATGCGGCGGATGTCCTGTAGCCGCCGCGCGGCGCCGGCCGCCGCGCCGCCTTTGTAGGACCGCGACCGGCATCATTGCGCGCCGGCCTGGCCTAGCATCAAGGCAAGCGCAGCGCCCGCCAGTCCGGCACCTGTGTGCCGGCGCCTGGCGGGCGCTTTTTCGTTTCGGCTCTGGATCGATGGAGGCATTGAATGGATACCCAGCATTCTCGCCAAGCATGCGCCCGGCACCATGCGCCGCGGCGCCGCGCGGCCGGCGGCCTTGCCGTGGCAGCCGCCTGCCTGCTGTGCGGCCCCGCCCTCGCCGCGGACGAAATGGTGATCCGCACGATGGGCCCGATCAGCTACGTCTGCGGCGGCATTGCCGCCGACGAGCAGCTGGCACTGGCCGCCCAGCAGAAGAACTTCAGCATGGGCGTGCTGTTCACGCAGGGCGAGCGCGGCGAATATCTGGCCGACGTGGCCGTGCGCGTGATGCGCGAAGGCCACGAAGTCGCCAGCTTTACCGCCAGCGGGCCGAAGTGCCTCATCAAGGCCCCGCAAGGCAGCTACAATATCGAAGCGACTTATAAGGGTCAGGCCAGGTCGGTCACTGTGAGCACGGGCACCTACAACGCGCAGCTGCGCTGGTAGTTGCGTCGGTAGTTGCGCTGGAAGGCGCCCGCCGGAAGGCTGCCTTCGCGGCGGCCCCGCTCGCGGTTGGCGGCTGGCGCCTGGCCCGGGACCGGACCAGAACGAGAATGCCAACGCGCCAGACCGCCAAGCCGTCACCACGCGCGCCATCGTCACCGCTGGCGCGCGCTGCCTGCCGGGCCCGCCTGCCCTCGCTGTGCGCGGCCGCCCTGCTGCTCGCCGCCTGCGCCTCCGCGCCGCCGCCGCGCCACGGCGGCCTCTCGCGCCTGCCCGGCACGCCGATGGTGGATCCGAGCGCGGGGCTGGAAGAAGTGTCCATCCAGGCCATGTCCCTGGTCGGCACGCCCTACCGCTACGGCGGCAACACCCCCGATTCCGGCTTCGACTGCAGCGGGCTAGTGCGCTACGTGGTGCTGCGCGCCGCCAACGTCAACCTGCCGCGCACCACCGAGGCGATGGGCGAGCGCGGCGTGCCGCTCGAGCGCAGCCAGGTGGCCTCGGGCGACCTGGTGTTCTTCAACACCACCGGCCGCGCCAACTCGCACGTGGGCATCTACGTGGGCCAG
>NZ_AQPL01000397.1:0-9624 GCF_000395345.1 Cupriavidus sp. WS
CCGGCCGCGCCAACTCGCACGTGGGCATCTACGTGGGCCAGAACCGCTTCGTGCACGCGCCCTCCACCGGCGGCACGGTGCGCCTGGAGGACATGGGCAAGTCATACTGGGTGTCGCGCTACAACGGCGCGCGGCGCGTGGCCTCCGCCGCCGTGCCGCCGCCGGCCCAGCCGCAGCAGCCCGCGGCGCCGGCGATCCCCGCCGCCCCGCCGCCGGCGCAGGACGACGACCCGATCGCCGCCTTCGCCAACCGCTAGCGCGGCGCCGGCGCGCTTCCCGCGCGCCATGAAAAAAACCAGGCTTCACGCCTGGTTTTTTTCATGGCCGACATCGGCCTCACCGGCGCCGCGGGCGCCGGCTCAAAGCACGTGCAAACCGATCCACCATGCGATCGCCGCCATGAAGGCCGACGCGGGAATGGTCAGCACCCATGCCCACACGATGTTGCCGGCCACGCCCCAGCGCACCGCCGACATCTTCTGCGCCGAGCCCACGCCGACGATGGCGCCGGTGATGGTATGGGTGGTGGACACCGGCACGCCCAGCGCCGAGGCGATGAACAGCGTGATGGCGCCGCCGGTCTCCGCGCAGAAGCCGCCGACCGGCTTGAGTTTGGTGATCTTCTGGCCCATCGTCCGCACGATGCGCCAGCCGCCGAACATGGTGCCCATGCCGATCGCCACGTAGCAGCAGACGATGACCCACACCGGCGGCTCCGCGCCGCCCTGCGCCACGTGGCCGCTGGCGATCAGCAGCATCCAGATGATGCCGATGGTCTTCTGCGCGTCGTTGCCGCCGTGGCCCAGGCTGTAGAGCGAGGCCGACACCAGTTGCAGGCGGCGGAACCAGCGGTCCACGCGCGACGGCGGCGTGCGGAAGAAGGTCCAGCCCACGATCACCATCATCAGCGAGCCGAGCACGAAACCCAGCAGCGGCGAGATCACGATGAAGGCCACGGTCTTGGCCAGCCCGCCGCCGACCAGCGCGCCGGTGCCGCCCTTGGCCACCGCGGCGCCCACCAGCCCGCCGATCAGCGCGTGCGAGGACGACGAGGGAATGCCGTAGTACCAGGTGATCAGGTTCCAGGCGATGGCGCCGACCAGCGCGCCGAAGATCACGTGGTGGTCGACGATGTTGACGTCGACGGTGCCGGTGCCCACCGTGGCCGCCACCTTGAGGTGGAAGATGAAGATGGCCACCACGTTGCACATGGCCGCCATCGCCACCGCGTGGTGCGGCTTGAGCACGCCCGTCGACACCACCGTGGCGATCGAATTGGCGGCGTCGTGGAAGCCGTTCATGAAGTCGAACAGCAAGGCGAGCGCCACCAGCAGGCCGATGACCCACAGGCTCATTTGTATTGTGTGCATGCCGATTCGTGCCTCAGGCGTTTTCCAGGACGATGCCTTCGATGATGTTGGCAACGTCCTCGCACTTGTCGGTGATGGTCTCGAGCTGCTCGTAGATGGCCTTGAGCTTGATCAGCCGTTTCACGTCGGTCTCGTCGCGGAACAGCTTCGACATCGCCGAGCGCATCACGCGGTCGGCCTCGGACTCGAGGTGGTCGATCTGCTGCGCCGTCTTGAGGATGGCGCTGGCGTTGCTCATGTCCTCGAGCAGGCCGACCGCGATCTTGACCTGGTCGCAGCACTGCACGCAGATCGAGGCCAGCTTGCGGGCCTCGTCGGTCAGGCTGGTCACGTCGTACAGCGAGATGGTCTCCGCCACGTCCTCCATCAGGTCGAGGATGTCGTCCATCGTGGTGATGAGCTTGTGGATCTCGTCGCGGTCCAGCGGCGTGATGAAGGTCTTGTGCAGCAGGTCGATGGTGTCGTGCGTGATGCGGTCGGCCTTCTTTTCGGTGGCCTGCACGCGGCGCGCGTGCGCCTCGGCATTGGGCAGGTCGTTGACCAGCACTTCCAGCTCGCGGGCGGCGGTCACCGCGCAATCGGCATGCTGGTTGAAGTATTCGAAGAACTTGCCCTCCGTGGGCATGAATCGGCCGAACATGGGTTGTTCCTTGTCGGGGCGCGCGAGCGCCCCCGGGTTATTGCCTGGGCGACTGGCTCAATCGGCCAGGCATACATTGCAGACAGCCGCCTGGCGGCGGCTGTCATCAAAACGAAATATTTTACAGGTATGCGGGCCGCAGCCGAATCTCTTTCACGTCCGGCGTGGGCGATCGGCCACGGCGGGGCCGTTTTGCCACCGCCCAGGCCGCGCCAGGACTGGCTTCAGGTGTCGTTGTCGAAGAAGGCCGGGCCGCCGCTGAAGTTGTCGAATTTGGTGAACTGGCCCAGGAATGTCAGGCGCACGGTGCCGATGGGACCGTTACGCTGCTTGCCGATGATGATCTCGGAGGTGCCCTTGTCCTGCGAGTCGGGGTTGTAGACCTCGTCGCGGTAGATGAACAGGATCACGTCGGCATCCTGCTCGATGGCGCCCGATTCGCGCAGGTCGGACATCACCGGGCGCTTGTTGGGGCGCTGCTCCAGGCTCCGGTTCAACTGCGACAGCGCGATCACCGGGCAGTTGAGTTCCTTGGCCAGCCCCTTGAGCGAACGGGAGATTTCCGAGATTTCGGTGGCGCGGTTCTCGCCGCTGCCCGAGCCCGACATCAGTTGCAGGTAGTCGATGATGATCAGGCCAAGCTGCCCGCACTGGCGCGCCAGGCGGCGCGAGCGCGCGCGCAGCTCCATCGGGTTGAGCGCCGGGGTCTCGTCGATGAACAGCTGCGCGTCGTTCATGCGCTGGATGGCATGCGTGAGGCGCGGCCAGTCCTCGTCGAGCAGGCGGCCGGTACGCAGGCGGTGCTGGTCCAGCCGGCCGACCGAGCCCAGCATACGCATGGCCAGCTGGGTGCCCGCCATTTCCATCGAGAACACCGCCACCGGCAGGCCCTGCTCCACCGCCACGTGCTCGCCGATGTTGAGCGAGAACGCGGTCTTGCCCATCGACGGGCGGCCGGCCACGATGATCAGGTCGCCGGCCTGCATGCCGCTGGTCATGCGGTCCAGGTCGATGAAGCCGGTCGGCACGCCGGTCACGTCGGTGTTGCTGTCGCGGTGGTACAGCTCGTCGATGCGCTCCACCACCTGCGTGAGCAGCGGCTGGATTTCCTGGAAGCCCTTCTGCCCGCGCGAGCCTTCCTCGGCGATGGCGAAGACCTTGGACTCGGCTTCGTCGAGCAGCTCGCGCACCTCGCGCCCCTTGGGCGCGAAGGCCGCCGAGGCGATGTCGTCGGCCACCGTGACCAGCTTGCGCAGCACCGAACGCTCGCGCACGATTTCCGCGTAGCGGCGGATGTTGGCCGCGCTGGGCGTGTTCTGCGCGAGCGAGTTCAGGTAGGCCAGCCCGCCCACCTCCTCCGCCTTGCCGGCCACCTGCAGCATCTCGTAGACGGTGATGACGTCCGCGGGCTTGGTCGCCGAGATCAGCCGGGCGATGCTCTGGAAGATCATCCGGTGGTCGAAGCGGTAGAAGTCCGACTCGGAAAGGAAGTCGGCGATGCGGTCCCAGGCGGCGTTGTCCAGCAGCAGGCCACCCAGCACCGATTGCTCGGCCTCGATGGAGTGCGGAGGTACCTTGAGATTATCTAGTTGGGGGTCGCTGACAGGCGCGTTCATGGGGAGGGATTATAACGGCGCGCACAGGCGAGCCGGAGGAGAAATCGCGGCGCGTGCGGCGATGTGACGGCAGGACAACCACCCCGGCCGGGCCGAAGCCGGAACCCCGGGCCAAAACAAAAAGGCAGGAGCGCCTGGCTCCTGCCTTTTTGTTTCTGCCTGCGGCCGCTGCCGCTGCGGAGATCCCTCGCGGGCCCCGCGGCGGCGGCCGGTTCCGGCCTTAGACGTGTTCGCCCAGGACGGAGACCGTCACGTCGACCACCACGTCCGTGTGCAGCGAAACGCTGACCGGATGATCGCCAACGATCTTCAGCGGGCCGTTCGGCAGGCGCACTTGCGCCTTCTCGATCTTGAAGCCTTGGCCTTCCAGGGCGGCGGCGATGTCGGCGTTGGTGACCGAGCCGAACAGGCGGCCGTCCACACCCGACTTCTGGGTGATCTGCACGGTCAGGCCGTTGAGCTTCTCGCCCTCGCCCTGCGCGGCAGCCAGCTTCTCGGCGGCGGCCTTTTCCAGCTCGGCGCGCTTGACTTCGAACTCGCTGATGGCGGTCTGGGTCGCGCGGCGGGCCTTCTTGTTCGGGATCAGGAAGTTACGGGCGTAGCCGTCCTTCACGCGAACGATGTCACCCAGGTTGCCCAGGTTGATGACTTTTTCCAGCAGAATGATTTGCATCGTGTTTTCTCCTTGACGGACCTAGGGCCGATCAGTTCTTGTGCAGGTCGGTGTAGGGCATCAGCGCGAGGAAACGCGCGCGCTTGATGGCCGTATCGAGCTGACGCTGATAGTGCGCCTTGGTGCCGGTCAGGCGGGCCGGCGTGATCTTGCCGTTGTCGCCGATGAAATCCTTCAGGGTGTCCAGATCCTTGTAGTCGATCTGTTCCACGCCGGCCACGGTGAAGCGGCAGAAGCGCTTGCGCTTGAACAGCGGGTTCTGCTGTTGGAAGCGCTTCTTGTTCTTGTTGTCACGTTTGACGAATGCCATGATTCAATCCTTTTCGAATGCTTTACATCCAGTGATGTGAAAGACGAGAGCCTTGCTGTTGCGGTGCTTGCGGGCCAGGAATCCTTCGCAGTCGAGCATCGCGCCGAGCGGCGTGCGCTCGAGCCGTTGTCCGATCTGTCCGATCCCCATCGCGGCGATGGCAAATTCCACCTGCCTGGGCGTCTGCGCCTCGACCGTCTCGCCCGCGTACTGCAGGATGCAGTTGACGACGGGGACGCCGGCCGGGGTATAGCGCAGGGCATCGCGTTCGGCGAGGGTTGCGCAGAGCCTCAACTGGTTCAACGCTGCCTCCGTTCCCGGTACCCGTGCCCGCCCGCGCCGCCGCGGCGCCTGCGATATTCAGCGCCCGCGGCAACCGCAAGAGCCCGCACTTAGGCGGCCTGGCCTTCGGTGGTCTGTTGCGCGGCCTTGCGGGCTTCTTCGCGCTGCACTTCCTTCATCATCGGGGACGGTGCGGTTTCGGCCTTCTTGGTCTGAACGATGAGGTGGCGCAGCACCGCGTCGTTGAACTTGAACGCGTGTTCGAGTTCAGCCAGGGTTTCCTTGCCGCATTCGATGTTCAGGCAAACGTAGTGAGCCTTGGCCAGCTTCTGGATCATGTAGGCCATCTGACGGCGGCCCCAGTCTTCCACGCGGTGGATCTGGCCTTCCTGCGAGGTGACCAGCGTCTTGTAACGCTCGATCATGGCCGGAACCTGTTCGCTCTGGTCCGGATGGACGATAAATACGATTTCGTAATGACGCATTGACGCTCCTTTTGGATAAGCCACCCGGGCGCCATGTCCGGTGTGGCAAGGTTGGATAGCCTTAAAGTATAGCGCGCTTTCCACGCATAGGGCAAGCTGCTTCAGTTATCGGCAAAGAGCGCCTGCAACGCCGCCGGATCCGCCGCCAGCGCCGGCCTGGCCGCCAGCGCGAGCAGCAGCAGCACGCGCGCCTTGTAGGGATTCAGGTCGCCGGCCGACACGAAGACGCCGGCGGTCGGCCGCGGCTGCGCCGGCATCGCCACATGCCCGGCGCCGGTGCGCGAGCTGCGCACGACCGCCACGCCCGCCGCGGCGGCCTCGGCCAGCGCCTCCGCCAGCGACTGGTGGATCGAGCCGTTGCCCGCGGCGGCCACCACGAGGCCGTTCACCCCGGCCGCGACCAGCGCATCGACCATCACCCGGCCCGGCTGCGCGTAGCTGGCCAGGATTTCCACCTGCGGCCACGCCGCCGGCACCGGCATGGCCGCGGCCGGCAGCCGCAGCGGGGCGCGGGTGAAGCAGACGAAATCGTCCTGCACATAACCGACCGGGCCGCCCGCCGGCGAAGCGAAGGCGTTCACCGCCGCCGTGTGCGCCTTCACGGCGTCGCGCGCGGCGTGGATCTCCTGGTTGACGACCAGCAGCACGCCCTTCCCCGCCGACGCCGGATGGCTGGCCACGCGCACCGCGTCGAGCAGATTCAGCGGGCCGTCCGCGGACAGCGAGGTCGACGGCCGCATGGCCGCGGTCAGCACCACCGGCAGCGTGGCCTCGCAGGCCAGGTGCAGCACCATCGCCGTTTCCTCCAGCGTATCGGTGCCGTGCGTCACCACGATGCCGGCGACGTCGGGCTGCGCCGACCAGAAGCGGATCCGCTCGACCAGCCTGGACCAGAGCGCGAACGACATGTCCTTGCTGTCCACCTGCGCCACCTGCTCCGCCTCGATGCGCGCCACCTCGCCAAGCGCGGGCACGGCCCCGAGCAGCGCCGACACCGGCACCGTGGCGGCCTGGTACTTCGCGCTGCTGGCGGGATTGGACGAAGAACCGGCAATGGTGCCGCCGGTGGCAAGCACAACGACGCGACGCAGTGAGGACATGGCGGGGGACGTGTAGGAAGCCTGGAGTCGAAAAAAACGCGTACCCGGAACGGGCACCGCGTGCCGCGGATTGTAACCCTGCGCATCCCGACACCCGCAAGGCGCGCCCGCAGGCAGGCGTGTTGCAAACCATTCGTCGATGCGCCGCGTCCTAAAAATTCCGCTTGCACTTCACTCGATACTGTATAAAATCACAGCATACTGTTTAAACGTACAGTGCCTTCCAATAACAGCGAAAACAACAGCGAACAACGGCGACTATGGCGACCCTGACACCGCGGCAGCAGCAGATTTTCGACCTGATTCGCAGCACTCTCCAGCACACCGGCTTTCCGCCCACGCGTGCCGAGATTGCCGCCAAGTTCGGCTTCTCCTCGCCCAATGCCGCGGAAGAGCATCTGCGCGCGCTGGCCCGCAAGGGCGTGATCGAACTCACCCCCGGCGCGTCGCGCGGCATCCGCCTCAAGGTATCGCGCAGCGACTCCGAGTTGCCCGACCAGTTCTCGCTGCCGATGGCGGGCGTCATGCAACTGACGCTGCCGCTGGTCGGCCGCGTCGCCGCCGGCAGCCCGATCCTGGCCGCCGAACACATCGACCGCCAGTACCAGGTCGATGCCTCCGTCTTCGAAGTCCAGCCCGACTACCTGCTGCGCGTGCGCGGCCTGAGCATGCGCGACGCCGGCATCCTCGACGGCGACCTGCTCGCGGTCAAGCGCGCCAGCGAAGCCGCCAACGGGAAGATCGTCGTGGCCCGGCTCGGCGAGGACGTCACCGTCAAACGCCTCAACCGCCGCGGCGACACGATCGAACTGATCGCGGAGAACCCCGACTTCAGCAACATCATCGTCCAGCCGGACCGGGAAGAATTCTCCCTGGAAGGCATCGCCGTCGGCCTGATCCGTACCGGCGCGTTCTAAAAGCCCCAAGCCTCAAGTGCGGCTGGAGCGGGTTCGCCCGCCTCGAGCTGCACCCGATATGCCAACGCCATCCGCGCTGCGGATGCCGACAACTGTTGTTGCAAATCACCAGGTGTAGCCATGCTCCCAGCCAATCGCTTCTCCACCCGCCGCCCCGTCAAGCCCGTTCCGTTCCGCCAGTCCAAAGGCGTGCGCATCTACCAGGGCGCGCAGCGGCGCACGATGGTCGGCAGCATGGCCGCCATCTGCCGCATGCTCGAGCTGGAAGACCTTCCCAAGCTGTCCGTGTAATGGCGCGTGCCGCGTGGTGGCGCAGCGTGGAGACGGTTGCCATTCGCCGCACGCGCCAGCCTCATGAAATTTTTTGAGGCGAAGTACTAGCCATGTGCCAATGAAGTTTGTATAATCTTGTTTTTCGTCGATCAGCACTCAGCTGAAAGACAACGACGGTGGCTGTAGCTCAGTTGGTAGAGTCCAGGATTGTGATTCCTGTCGTCGTGGGTTCGAGTCCCATCAGCCACCCCAGAATTCTCTTCGGTATCGACGGCTTGAGCATTAACCAGCCGTTCGCGATACAAGATATTCGATAAAAGCGGATATACCCAACGGCGCCTCTGGCGCCGTTTTTGTTTTCTGCCGCTGGCAAGCATCGCACCGATGCTCCAATTTGCCATTGCCCGGACTCCCCTCCTCAAACCAACGTCGCCAGTCGACCCGCTTGTCGCGCATGGGGGGCCGGTCATTTTGCAATTGTTGACAGTCAAATGGTACGTTGCTTCTTATGCTGGCCGCGGCACCATCCCCTGGTGCTCATATTCGACACTTCCCGATGCCGCTGCGCCGCTCCCCCGGCCCAGCGGCTTTTTTTGGCGGAACGGCGGCCGCAGCCGCGGTGACAGTTGTTGACAGTCCATGTCTCCGCATCCTGATAGCCTTCAATCTCGCATCGTCATCCTCCGCTGGGTACGGTGCGGCTTCCTGTCCCCGCCGGCATTCGTGTCCGGCGGGGTTTTCTTTTTTGGCCGATGCGTGGTTCCGATGTCTTGCGGACTTCGGGACCTGACCGCCATCGAGTGGCCATGCAAGATGCCCCGGCCACTGCCTCTCGATTCATGGCGGACATGCCATCCACATGGGGAAGGCATTATCCTGACACCGCACTCCCCATGCGCGCGGAAATTGCGGGGCGACGCTGTTTGTCCCGATACCCACCACACACCAGGAGATCCGGATATGGCCGGCTCGAGCCTCTTGCTGCTGATCGACGACATCACCTCGATCCTTGACGACATCGCGTCCATGAGCAAGCTCGCCGCCAAGAATACCGCCGGCGTGCTCGGCGACGATCTCGCTCTCAACGCGCAGCAAGTCACGGGCATGAAGGCCGACCGGGAGCTGCCGGTGGTGTGGGCGGTGGCAAAGGGATCGCTGCGCAACAAGGCAATCCTGGTACCGTCCGCGCTGGCGATCAGCGCCGCGATTCCGTGGGCGATCACGCCGCTGCTCATGGCGGGTGGCGCCTTTCTCTGCCATGAGGGATTCGAGAAGATTGCACACAGCCTGCTGCATCAGCGGAAGGCACCGGAGACGACTGTCGTCCGGAGCGAGCCGCCGACAGCGGATCTGGCCACGCTCGAAAAAACGAAGGTCCGCGGCGCGGTGCGCACGGATTTCATCTTGTCGGCGGAGATCATCGTCATCTCGCTCGGCACGGTTTCCGAGGCGACGTTCGGCACGCAGGTTGCCGTATTGTCGATCGTCGCATTGGTCATGACGGTGGGCGTCTATGGCCTGGTGGCCGGCATCGTCAGGCTCGACGATGCCGGGCTTTATCTTCACCAACGGCCATCGGCAGCGGCGCGCACCGCCGGCCGGGCCATTCTGCGCATGGCGCCCTGGCTGATGCGGGCGCTTTCGGTGGCCGGCACGGTTGCCATGTTCCTGGTCGGCGGGGGAATCCTGGTACATGGTTTTCCTGGCGCGCACCACGTGACGGAGCGCGCCGGCGCCCTGCTGAGCGCGGAAGGCAGTCTTGACATGCTCGGTCCCCTGCTCGTCAATGGCGTGGCCGGCATCGTGGCCGGCGCGCTGGTGACGGCGGCGGTCTTCCTGATCAAGCTTGCGGTACGGATTGTCCGGCCATCGCTGGACTGAACGCGATGGCCCGGCCGGTATGACGCGGATAATGCAAAGTGCCAGAAACTAAAACCCCAAAAGCAAAACCCCCCAGT
>NZ_AQPL01000398.1:0-24733 GCF_000395345.1 Cupriavidus sp. WS
GCCTGCGCCTGCCAGTGCGCGAGTTCCAGGCGGCGCGCGGCGGCGCGCTCGCGCCACACCGAAGCGCCGCCCACGCAGCCGGCGGCCACCGCCACGGCCACCAGCACGGCGGCGAGCAGGCGGCGCTGGTCGTGGCTGTCGGCCACGCGCGCGGCGGCCACGGAAGTCCGCGGGACGCCGCCCGCCGCGAGCGGCCGCGCCGCCCTGCCTGCCACCATTGCCGCCGTTCCCGCCGTCGCTGCCGTCATCGTCATCGCCATCGCACCAGCCATTGAGGTCGCGGCCATTGTCATGAACGCAGATGGCAGCAGGGTGACGCGGCGGTGACACGCCCGTGACGCCAGGCCGGGCCACGGGGCCCGCATGCACCGAATGTGCCATTGACGCCGCGTTATATACCGTCATATATTGCGAATTCATGTAGCGCGCATTCGCATCCAGCATTCGCGGCGCGCGCGCCGAGCCTTCCGGCCCGCCGCGGCCGCTCTCCCAACCTCCGCACAGCCATGCCCATGCAACCGATTCCCGCCTGCCCGCCCGCCCTGCCCCGTCCGCCGCGCGGCGCCCGCCGGAGCGCCTCGCTCGCGGCCGGCCTGCTGCTGTCCGCCACGCTGGCGCTGTCCGCGCCGGCCGCCTTCGGCGCCGACCTGGTGGTCTCCGCCGCGGCCAGCCTGACCAACGCCTTCAAGGCGCTGTCCGAGTCCTACGAGCGCGCCCACCCGCAGACCAAGGTGATCCTGAACTTCGGCGCGTCGGACGTGCTGATGCAGCAGATCATCAACGGCGCGCCGGCCGACGTGTTCGCCTCGGCCGACCAGGACGCGATGAACAAGGCCGAGGCCGCGCGCGTGGTGAACGCCGCCACCCGCCGCGACTTCGCCGCCAACCAGCTCGCGCTGATCGTGCCGGCCGACAGCAGGCAGGAAGTGGGCAAGCTGCAGGACCTGACCAAGCCCGAGTTCAAGCGCATCGCCTTCGGCAACCCGGCCTCGGTGCCGGTGGGCCGCTACACCAAGGGCGCGCTGGAAGCGGCCGGCGTGTGGGATGCGGTGTCGGCCAAGGGCGTGATGGCGCAGAACGTGCGCCAGAGCCTGGACTACGTGGCGCGCGGCGAGGTCGAGGCCGGCTTCGTGTTCGCCACCGACGCGGCCATCATGCCGGACAAGGTCAAGGTCGCGCTGCGCGTGCCGACCCGCCAGCCGGTCACTTACCCGATCGCCGTCACCGCCGTCGCCAAGCAGCCGGCCGAGGCCGCCGCCTTCGTCGGCTACGTGCTCTCGGACGAAGGCCAGGCCGTGCTGGCCAAGTACGGTTTCCTGAAGCCCTGACCCCGCGCGCCGGGCCGCGCCGCGGCCCCGGCGCCATCCGCCGCCGGGCCGACGCGCCCGGCCGGCCATGCCTATGAATTCCCTGCAAGCCGTCTGGGTCCCGCTGGCGCTGTCGCTCAAGGTGGCGGGCTGGGCCACGCTGATCAACGCCGTGCTCGGCGTGGCGGTGGCCTATGCGCTGTCGCGCTGGCGCTCGGGCGCGCGCGATCTCGTCGACGCCATCCTCACGCTGCCGCTGGTGCTGCCGCCCACCGTGATGGGCTATTACCTGCTGGTGCTGGTGGGCCGGCGCGGCGTGCTCGGCGCCTGGCTCGGCCAGCTCGGCATCGAGCTGGTCTTCACCTGGCAGGGCGCGGTGCTGGCGTCCACCATCGTGGCCTTCCCGCTGGTGCTCAAGTCGGCGCGCGCCGCGTTCGAGGGCGTGAACAGCCAGTACGAGGATGCCGCGCGCGTGCTCGGCACGCCCGAGGCCGGCATCTTCTTCCGCATCACGCTGCCGCTGGCCGCGCGCGGCATCATCGCCGGCGTGCTGCTGGCGTTCGCGCGCGCGCTGGGCGAGTTCGGCGCCACGCTGATGGTGGCCGGCAACCTGCCGGGCCGCACGCAGACCCTGTCGGTGGCCATCTACGAAGCGGTGCAGGCCGGCGACGACAACACCGCCAACCTGCTGGTGCTGGTGACGTCCGTCACCTGCGTGGTGCTGCTGGTGGCGGCGGGCCGGCTGGTGCCGGCCGCGCGCAAGACCCTGGGATGACACGGCCATGAGCATGCACGTCACGGTCCGCAAGGATCTCGGCACCGACGACCGCCGCTTCGCGCTGGACATCAGCTTCGTCTCGGAGAGCCGGCGCATCGCCCTGTTCGGGCCGTCCGGCGCGGGCAAGAGCCTCACGCTGCGCGCCATCGCCGGGCTGCTGCGGCCCGACAGCGGCCGCATCGTGCTCAACGGGCGCACGCTGTTCGACAGCGAGGCCGGCATCGACGTGCGCCCGCAGGAGCGCCGCGTGGCCTACCTGTTCCAGGACTACGCGCTGTTCCCCCATCTGACGGTGGCACAGAACATCGCCTTCGGCCTCGCGCGCGGCTGGCGCAACCCGGGCCGCAAGGCGAGCCACCCGGAGGCGCAGCGCTGGATCGACGCGTTCGGCCTGGGCGCGATCACCGGCAACTATCCCGGCGAGATCTCGGGCGGGCAGAAGCAGCGCACGGCGCTGGCGCGCGCGCTGGTGGCGCAGCCCGACATCGTGCTGCTCGACGAGCCGTTCTCCGCGCTCGACCCGGCGCTGCGCGTGCGCATGCGCAACGAATTGCGGGCACTGCAGGCCAGCCTGGACGTGCCGATGCTGGTGATCTCGCACGACCCCGAGGACGTCGAGGCGCTGGGCGACCACGTGCTGGAGGTGCGCGACGGCCGCATCCACGGCGGCGGCCCGGTCAAGGGGCATCCGCAGATCTACGCGCCCGTGCCGGCGCACGAATAGGAAGCCGTTTCAGGAAGACCCTGGCGCCGTCGCGCGGCACGGCAGGTTGAAACGACTTCCAGGCGCGCGCGGCCGTCTCAGCGCGCGCGCAGCAGGTCCACGTAGGCGGTTTCCACCAGTTGCGCGCGCGCCACGCCGAGCTTGTCCAGCAGCGCGTGCGCCTCGGCCACGCCCGCCGCGGCCGCTTCGCCGTCGGCCAGCACCACTTCCAGCTCGAGAAAATCCCCCAGCCCGGCCACGCGGTCCAGGTGCACGCGCGTGCGGCCCACGAGGTACAGCACGCGCGTCTTGCGCACGCGCCCGCCCTCGCCCCACGCCGCCGCCAGCGCGGCGCGCAGGGAATCGGGCGCCGCCGTCGGCGAGATGATGTAGTGGCTTTCCTTCGGCCCGGCCTGGTCGGCGCGCGCATAGAAGATCAACTGGCCTTCGCCGGGCGCCAGCACGCGCAGCTTGAGGCGGCCGTTGGCGCACGCGAAGAAGGTGTCGTCCTGCTCGATCCGTTCCGGGCCGTGGTCGGCCAACGGCGCCACCAGCGGCGCCAGCGCCTCGACGCTGGCGATGCGGGCCTTGATTTCCACGTTGGTGGGCATGGGGTGTCCTCTTGCTGTTGCTGTTGCTCTGCCGGTTCCGGCTGCCGGGAATCGATGCGGCCGGCCTCCCGGGCCGCCGCGCCATGCGCGCCTCACAGCGCGCCGAGGATCACGCTCGAGGCCTTGAACACGGCCAGCGCGCGGCTGCCTTCGGCCAGGCCCAGCGCCGCCACGCTGTCGTGGGTGACGACCGCCACCACGGTGCCGCCGCCGTCGAGCGCGAGCGCCACCTCGGTGCTGACCGCGCCGGGCAGCACGCGCGCCACGCTGCCGGGCAACTGGTTGCGCGCCGACAGCCGCAGGCCGGCGTCGGCGACGCCGAGCAGCACCGACGAGGCCTTGACCAGCGCGAAGGCTTCCATGCCGGGCGCCAGCCCCAGCGTCTCCACGCTCTCATGGGTGATGCTGGCGACCACCCGCTGCCCGCCCGGCAGCGCCAGCGCGACTTCGTCGTTGACGGCGCCGGCGCGGATCGCCGCCACGGTGCCGAACAGCTTGTTGCGCGCGCTGGTGCGGACCATGAAGCGGCGGATCAGGTCGAGGTCCTGCGGCGCGGGCTCGGCGAGGTTGCCCAGGCGCGCCAGATGGGCGAGGAAGCGCTGGTGTTCCTGCTCGAGCGCGCGATAGGTGCGGATCAGGCTCTCGCCGCGCGCGGTCAGCAGGGTGCCGCCGCCGCCCTTGCCGCCGGTGGCGCGCACCACCAGCGGCTCGCCGGCGCTGTTGTTCATGGCGTCGATGGCGTCCCACGCGGCCTTGTAGCTCAGGCCCACGGCCTTGGCCGCCGCGGTGATGGAGCCGTGCTCGCCGATCGCGGCCAGCAGGGCGATGCGCTCGCGGCCGCCCCAGTCGCGGCTGCCGGAGCGGAACCAGATCGCGCCGTCGAGTTCAAGCATGAGTGGACAGGCGCCGCCGCGCGGGCGGCGCCGCAAAGTGGCACAAGCGGGCTATGGTAGCGCCGATCCGAGCGCGAGGGGCGGCGCGCGGTGCTCGACGGGCGGCGCGCTAGCCCTGATGGGCGGGGATGTACCAGCGCATCATGCTGCCGGCGAAATACTGGCGGTCGAGCTGGCGCAGCAGGCGCCACGCGGTGAACGGATCGATGTCGAGGTCGACCCAGGCCCACGGGTGGTCGGGATCGCCGTCGCGCACCATCTCCACGGCAGTCACCGGCGCGTAGGGCGCCAGTTTCTCGCGCAGCATCGGTTCGGTCACATCGCGGTGCAGGCCCCGGATGAGTACCTTCATGTGTGGCTCCCGAGTCAAGGCCGCGCGCGCACCGCGGCTGCGGCCTTCGTTGTTTCCACCATTGTAGGCCGCCGCCGCGCGCGCGGCGGGCGGACGCGGCGGCCCCGCCTAGCCCATGATGTGCACGCCGCCGTCCACGTACACGGTGTTGCCGGAGATGCGCCGCGCGTAGGGCGTGGCGAGGTAGGCGGTGGCGAAGCCGACGTCCATGATGTCGACCAGCTCGCCCAGCGGCGCGCGGCCGGCCGCTTCCGCCAGCAGGTGGTCGAAGTCCTTCAGGCCGGAGGCGGCGCGGGTCTTGAGCGGCCCCGGCGAGATCGCGTGCACGCGGATGCCGCGCGGGCCCAGCTCGTGCGCGAGATAGCGGCAGGCGGCTTCGAGCGCGGCCTTGACGGGCCCCATCAGGTCGTAGTTCGGCACCACCCTGACGGCGCCTTCGTAGCTCATGGCGAACAGGCTGCCGCCGTCGGGCATCAGCGGCACCGCGCGCCGCGCGAGGCGCACGAAGGAGTGGCAGGAAATGTCCATGGCCCGCGCGAAGCCGGCCGCGGAAGAGTTGAGCAGGCCGCCGTGCAGGTCGTCCTTGGGCGCGAACGCGACCGAATGCACCACCGCGTCGAGCCGGCCCCACTGTTGCTCGATGCGTTCGAACAGGGCCTGCTCCTGCGCGGCGTCCTCCACGTCGAGCGGCATCACGATGGTGGCGCCCACCGCTTCGGCCAGCGGCGCCACGTGCGGATAGGCCTTGTCGTTGAGGTAGGTCAGCGCCAGTTCCGCGCCGAGCTCGCGAAAGGCGCGCGCGCAGCCCCACGCGATGGAATCCTCGTTGGCCACGCCGACCACCAGCACGCGCGCGCCCCGCAGCGGGGGATTGGAGACCTGGACCATGCCGTCGCCCCGTCCCTACTTGCCGGGCGCGTTGGCGGGCGCGGCCGCGTCGGGTACGTCCGGCACGCCCGCCGCCGGCGCGGCACCGGCGAGCGGCGCCTCCAGCCGCGCGGTGTGGTCGGTGCCGAGCACGTTCGCCACCTCGCGGTAGCGCGCCAGCCGCCCGCCTTCGAGCGGGCCGGCCACGGTGAACACGCGGTGCATCGCCACCATCGCGTGGTGGCGCAGCGCGGGGTCCGGCAGCAGCTCGGGCAGCGCGGCCACGGCGCGCGCGGGGTCGAGCGCGACGATGAAGCTCTGGCGCCTGACCGCGGCCTTGACCGCGGCGATGTCGGGCTGCTGCGCGAGGTGCTCCTGCGCCATCTTGCGCATCAGGTTGAAGGGCCGCTCCTCGATGGCGGCGTTCTCGTCGGCGACGTAGACCAGGATGCGCATGAACGCGTCGAGCGGCGTGCCCTGCGCGATGCGCCGCTCGGCGTCGTGGATGCGCCGCGCGGCCAGCTCGCTGCGCAGCGCCGCGCTCTGCGGCGGCGGCCCGCGCCGGTGCGCGCCGGGGTCGAGGCCGACCAGCGCCGACAGCCACGGCGACTGGTACAGCGCTTCGAATACGTGCTCGTAGCAGGCGTCGCGCTGGTCGCGCCAGGCGTCGAGCGCGCGCACGATGCTGTCGGAAGCGGCGCGCTCGAGCGCCAGGAACGGGTTGTCCTGCTCCACCGGCCGGCGGGCCTGGCGCACCGCCGGCGCGAGCGCGGCGATCCACGCCATCCACGGGTTCGCGTCGGACGCCAGCGAGCGCTCCAGCCGCGCCGGATGCGTCTGCCGCATGGCGTAGGCGCTGAACTCGTTGGACATGGCCTGCACCAGCGGCGAGGCGAAGGTGTCGTAGAGGCGCTGGTTGATCTCGGCCACGCGCCGCACCACCTCGAACGGGTCCTCGTCGTCGCGGCCGTCGTCGAGCGCGAGGATATCGTCGATGGTGCGGCGCTCGAAGCGCATCAGGTAGCGCCCGTCGATCAGGTCCAGGTGCGAGGTGCCCGGCGCGATGTCCTCGATGCGCGCCTCGTACAGGCCCGGCGGCAGCACGTCGATCAGGTCGAGCGCGGAAATCAGCTCGGTGTGCTCGCGGTTGGCCACGCCGGCCGAGACGAAGATGCCGAGGTGGCCGACCTTCTCGTGCAGGCAATAGACGATGACCTGCTCGTTGGCCACGATCTCGTCGACGCTGGCGTAGAGGTCGGGGATCCAGTCCAGCGCCTGCTGCGGCGGCGTGATGTTGTCGCCCCAGGAGGCGAACACCACGATCGGCGAGCGCACGTTGCGCAGGTCCACGGCGAGGTTGCCGTCGGCGCTGCGCACCTCGCCGGCCGTGAGGTGGTTGCCGACGAACAGGTTCTGCACGATCCAGTCGATCTCGGCGCGGTTGAGCAGGAAGTGGCCGCCCCACCAGAGCTCGAACTCGAGGAAGCGCTCGCGCTCGGTGTCGACCCTGGCGTACACGTCGTAGAGCTTCTTCCACAGCGTGTTGGCCGGGTTGAGCTGCTCGAAGTTCTCCACCAGCCAGGCGCCGTCGAAGCGGCCGTTGCCGAGGTCGGCGAACAGCGAGGCCAGCCACGAGCCGCCCAGCAGCCCGCCGCTGTAGCGCATCGGGTTGCGTCCACGCATGCCGGCCCAGTACGACAGCGGCGAGCCCGCCAGCAGCAGCGGCCCGGGCAGCTCGGGCGCGGCGGCGGCCAGCAGCATCAGCGCCCAGCCGCCCTGGCAGTTGCCGATCACGAACGGCTTGCCCTGCGCGTCCGGATGGCGCTCGATCACGGTCTGCAGGAACACCGCCTCGGCGCGCGTCACGCTCTCGATGGTCTGGCCCGGGCACGGCACCGGGAAGAAGGTGACGAAGTAGCACGGATGGCCGCGCCGCAGCGCGATGCCGATCTCGCTGTCGATCTTGAAGCCGCCGATGCCGGGGCCGTGGCCGGCGCGCGGGTCGATCACCACGAACGGCCGCCTGGCATCGTCGGTGGGCGCGCAGCCCGGCGGCGGCAGCACGCGCAGCAGCGCGTAGTTGGCGGGCTGATCGAGCGTGCGGCCGTCGACCACGATCTCGTGGTCGAACACCAGCACCGGCGGCATGCCCTCGCGCTCGTGCTCGAAGGTCTGGTTGCCGCGCTCGCGCAGCACGTCGAGCAGCAGGATGGTGCGCTGCCAGGCATCGACCGCATAGGACCACGCGGGAGGCGGCGCCAGCAGGCCTTCGGTACTTCCGGATGCTCCGGCGGTCTGGGTGGCGGGTACACGTGCGTTCACTCGGCGTCCTCCTGCGGTGTGGCGTTGGAGGCAGCGGCAGCCGCGCGCGGGGCGGATCATGTCCGCGCCCGGGTCGCATTGCTGCCCTGCAGCACGGCCAATCTACCAGCGCCGCATGACGTTGACAAGCGCGCCCGGAAAAGACCGCCGGGCGCACTTCGGGCGCCTGCGCGCCGCATGCCGGACAAGCTGCGCGAGCTTGCGCCATGTCATCTTTCCGCCGGAAACATGCCCTATACTTGGCCTTGCTTTTTGCGCGACGCAGCATGCCCGGCGCGCCCGGCCGGCGCCCCGGACCGATGCCCCGGTTGAAAACATCGGACCGGCGCGCCGCGCCGACACCCTGGACCGACACCCCGGACCACACCATCCGGACCGACGCACTGGAGACTGGAGCAGCGATGAACCACCCCCTCGACAAGTACTCCGTCCTGCTGGCGCGCTGCAACGAGCTCCCGGCCATCCCCACGGCGGTGGCCCATCCGTGCGACGCGTCCTCGCTCGGCGGCGCGCTGCAGGCCGCGCAGCTTGGCCTGATCGTGCCGCTGCTGATCGGGCCGGTGGCGCGCATCCGCCAGGTCGCCGACGCCAACGGGCTGGAACTGGGCGACGCGGTGCTGATCGACGTGCCGCACAGCCACGCCGCCGCCGCGCGCGCGGTGGCCGCCGTGCGCGCCGGCGAGGCCGAGCTGCTGATGAAGGGCAGCCTGCACACCGACGAGCTGATGCACGAAGTCACCGCCGCGGACACCGGCCTGCGCACCGCGCGCCGCCTCTCGCACGTGTTCGCGATGGACGTGCCGAGCTACCACAAGCCGCTGTTCATCACCGACGCCGCGGTCAACATCTTCCCCACGCTCAACGACAAGGCCGACATCTGCCGCAACGCCATCGACCTGCTGCGCGTGCTCGGCATCGACAACCCCAAGGTGGCGATCCTCTCGGCGGTGGAGACCGTGACCGACAAGATCCCCTCCACCATCGACGCCGCCGCGCTGTGCATGATGAGCCGGCGCGGCCAGATCGAGGGCGGCATCCTCGACGGCCCGCTGGCCTTCGACAATGCCATCAGCCGCGAGGCCGCCATCACCAAGGGCATCGTCTCCGAGGTCGCGGGCGACCCCGACATCCTGCTGGTGCCGGACCTCGAATCGGGCAACATGCTGGCCAAGCAGCTCACCTTCCTGGCCGGCGCCGAGGCCGCCGGCATCGTGCTGGGCGCGCGCGTGCCGATCATCCTCACCAGCCGCGCCGACAGCGTGCGCGCGCGCATCGGCAGCTGCGCCATCGCCGTGCTGGTGGCGCATGCGCGCCGCCTCGCGCAGGCGCCCGCCGCGGTCTGAAGCCACCCATTCCCCCATCGCCGTCGCCGCAAGGAGGCATCCCAGCGTGAGCGCCACCCATCCCACCATCCTCGTCGTCAATGCCGGCTCGTCCAGCGTCAAGGTCTCGGTCTACAACGTGCCCGAGGCCGCGCACGCCAACACCGACATCAACCCGGTGCTCAGCGCGCACGGCCAGATCGAGGGCATCGGCATCGCGCCGCGCCTGACCGCCAGCATGGCCGACGGCCGCGCGGTCGCCGACGAGCACTTCCCGGTCGCGCAGGTGTCCGACCACGACGCCGCCTTCCGCCTGATCCGCCTGGTGCTCAGCATCGGCCTGCGCGACACGCCGCCGGTGGCGATCGGCCACCGCGTGGTGCACGGCGGCGCCGACTACGCCGCGGCGGTGAAGATCGACGACGAGGTGATCGCCAAGCTGGAGGCGCTGGTGCCGCTGGCGCCGCTGCACCAGCCGCACAACCTCACCGCGATCCGCGCGGTGCGCGAGGCGGCGCCCGCGCTGCTGCAGGTGGCGTGCTTCGACACCGCGTTCCACGCCGGGCACGACGCGATGGCGCAGCTGCTGGCGCTGCCCTACGAATACTTCGAGCGCGGCATCCGCCGCTACGGCTTCCACGGCCTGTCCTACGAGTACATCGCGCGCCGGCTCCAGCAGGTGGCGCCCGACCTCGCCGCCGGTCGCGTGATCGTGGCCCACCTCGGCAACGGCGCCAGCCTGTGCGCCATGCGCGCGGGCCGCAGCATCGAGTCGACGATGGGCCTGACCGCGCTCGACGGCCTGCCGATGGGCACGCGCTGCGGCGCCATCGACGCCGGCGCCATCCTGTGGCTGTCGCAGCAAGGCATGACCACCAAGGACATCGAGACCATGCTGTACCACGACTCGGGGCTCAAGGGCCTGTCCGGCGTGAGCAGCGACATGCGCGTGCTGCTGGCCAGCGACGCGCCGCGCGCGCGCCTGGCGATCGACTTCTACGCCTACCGCGCTGCGCAGGAGATCGGCAAGCTGGCCACCACGCTGGGCGGGCTCGACGCGCTGGTGTTTACCGCCGGCATCGGCGCCAACTCGCCGCCGGTGCGCGAGCGCATCTGCGCGCATCTGGCGGAGCTGTTCGGCATCGACCTCGACGCCGGCGCCAACGGCGAGAACCGCCAGCGCATCAGCCGCGACGACAGCCGCGTGCCGGTGCTGGTGCTGCCCACCGACGAGGAAGGGATGATCGCGCTGAATACCGCGCGCATCATGCTGGAGCAGCAACAGCAACAGCAGCAACAACAGCAGCAGCAGAAGAAGGAAGACCTCGCGGCATGAGCGCCGCGGCCCGCGCCTACTCCGCCAGGTAGGCCTCGCGCAGGCGCCGCACGTCCACCGCGAGCACGTCGGCCAGGTAGGCCGGCATGCCGCCGTAGTCGCGCTCGATGGCGTGCAGCGACGCCTCCAGGTACGCGGCCTTGACCTCCAGCAGCGGGCGCATCACCTCCGGGTCGACGCCGCCCTCGGCGGCGCGCGCGCTCATGCGCGCGTTGAAATCCCGGTTCCAGTGATTGGACGCGAGGTAGTTGGCCATGATGGCGTCCGCGTCGACACCGAGCCCGGCCAGCAGCAGCAGCGAGGCGAAGCCGGTGCGGTCCTTGCCCGCGGTGCAGTGGTACAGCAGGTTGCCGCCCGCCTCCGCGGCCTTGAGGAAGCCGCCGAAGGCGGCCTGGTACTTGCGCGGGAAATCGCCGTAGACCTCCAGCATGAAGGCCTCCATCTGCGCGGGGCTGCCGCCGAGCATGCGCGGCATCAGCTCGGCCATCGACATGCTGCCTTCCAGCACCGGCGTGGCGACCCAGCGGAAGGCCTCGCCGAACGCGCGCTCCTGCGGCGACTTCTCGCCCGAGGAGCGGAAGTCGATCACCATGTCGAGCCGCAGCGCGCGCAGCAGCGCGAGATCGGCCGCGCTGGCGCAGGCCGGGTTGCCGCTGCGGAACAGCTTGCCGGCGCGCACGCGGCGGCCGTCGCGCGTGGCCAGGCCGCCGAGATCGCGCAGGTTGACCACGTTGTCGAGCGGCAGCGCCGCGCCCTGGACCGGCTTCGCGCCGGCTTCGCCTGCCTGCATTCCCCGCATCTGTCGTTGTCTCCCTCGATGCGCCGCGCATGAGCCGCGCGCGCCGGATGTGCGCCTCAGCGCGCGCGGTGCGCCGGCACGTGCCAGCGCGTATGGCAGCCGGCAATATAGCGGTGATCGAGCCGCGCCACCAGTTTCCACACGCTCATCGGATCGGCGTCGCCGAGGTCGAGGTCGACCCAGGCCCACGGATGGGCGCCATCGCCGTCGAGGATCAGCTCGACGTCGACGACGCGCACATACGAGGCCAGCGCCTCGCGCAGGCGAGCCGCGTCGATGCCCTGGTGCAGGCCCCTCACTAGAATCTTCATCATGCACTCCGAATCATTGCTTCAGACCGCCGCGGGCCACGACGGCCCCGGCGATCGCGCGCGCGCGGCGCCCGTGAACCCTTGCCGCGCGATGCTCCGGCAATGGGACAGCGTACGGTACCCGAAAAATCCCGGCGCGGGCAGGCGGCTTGACCACCATCATGAACGCTTGCGCCCGGCCTCGACAAGTGCCGCGGCGCGGCGGGATAATCCGCCCCGCCGGACGCCGCGGGCGGGGCTTCCCCAGGATGCCGGCGCGCCCGTGCCGGCCGGCTGAAGTGCGGGACCGGCGGCACGCGCGGCGGCACCGTCGCCGCGTGCTGGCACAATACGGCCCATGAAACGTCTCTGGTCAAATTTCATCAGGCTGGCGCTGCTGCTGGTGCTCGGCGCGGCCCTGCTGGGCACGCTGGCCGTGCTGGTGGCCCAGCGCCAGCTGCCCTCGCTCGACGCGCTCGCCGCGTTCCGCCAGTCGCCCGGCTACGTGCCCATCGGCCAGATGCCGCCCGCGCTGACGCAGGCGGTGGTCGCCATCGAGGACGAGCGCTTCTACCTGCACGACGGCATCGACTACGTCGGCGTGATCCGCGCCGGCGTGGCCAACCTGTCGGACGAGCTCTCGCAGGGCGCCTCCACCATCACCATGCAGGTCGCGCGCAACTTCTTCCTGTCGCGCCAGAAGACGTATACGCGCAAGCTGTACGAGGTGCTGCTGTCCTACCGCATCGAGCATGCGCTGGGCAAGGACGAGATCCTCGAGCTGTACATGAACAAGATCTACCTCGGCCAGGGCGCCTACGGCTTCGCCGAGGCCGCCGAGACCTATTTCGGCAAGCCCGTGGGCGAGCTCACGCTGGCGGAGTGCGCGATGCTGGCCGGCCTGCCCAAGGCGCCGTCGGCCAACAACCCGGTGGTCAACCCGCGCCGCGCGCGCCAGCGGCAGGCCTACATCCTGCTGCGCATGCTGGAACTGGGCCGCATCGACCGCGGGCAGTACGACGCGGCGCTGCTGGAGCCGTTGCGGCTGAGGTAGGCGGCTGAAGTAGGCGTCTGAAGTAGACGGCCAAGCGGCGGCCGGGCGGCCGCTCAGTGTTGCTCGGGCTGCTGCTCCGACGCGCGCGGCGTCACGGCCAGCAGGCCGCGGTGGCGCATCACGGCCTGGCGGACGATGTCGTCCAGCCCGGCGGCTTCGCCGTCGTCGATCTGCGCCAGCAGCGCGCGCCGCATGCGCGGCTCCCAGAAGCGCTTGATGTGCGAGGCGATGTCCGTGAGCGCTTCTTCGCGGTCCGGCATGGCCGAGAAGAAGGTGCCGATCTGGTTCGCCATCTTGACGAGGTTGTCCGTGTTCATGCCGGTTCCGTCCTGTCCTGCAGGCGTTGGGGGTGGGTGTAGACCACGTGGCGGCCGTCGCGCACGAAGCCGGCCAGCGTCACGCCGGTCCGCTGCGCGAGCCGCACCGCGAGCGCGGTGGGGCCGGACACGGCGGCCAGCAGGCCGACGCCGGCGCTGGCGGTCTTGAGCACCATTTCATAGCTGGCGCGGCTGGTCACCAGCACGGCGCCGCGCGCGCGGTCCTCGCCGCCGCGCGCCAGCGCGCCGATCAGCTTGTCGAGCGCGTTGTGGCGGCCCACGTCCTCGCGCACCAGGCCGACCTGGCCGTCGGCGCGCAGCCACGCCGCGGCGTGGGTCGAGCCGGTGTGGCGCAGCAGTTCCTGGCGCGTCTGCAGCTGCGCGAAGGCGGCGTACAGCGCGGCGCCGGAGAAGCTGGCGCTGCTGGCCACCGGCGCCGGCACGCGCATGACTTCCTGCAGCGACTCGGTGCCGCACAGGCCGCAGCCGGTGCGCCCGGTCATGGCGCGGCGCCGTTCCTTGAAGCCGGCGAACGCCTCGGCGGCGATGCGCAGGCGCACCGTGATGCCGTCGCAGCCGGCCTCGGTGTCGATCTCGTAGACGTCGCGCGGGCTCGCCACCAGGCCTTCGCTCAGGCTGAAGCCGAGCGCGAAGTCTTCGAGGTCGGCCGGCGAGGCCAGCATGACCGCGTGCGAGATGCCGTTGTACTCGAGCGCGACCGGCACTTCCTCGGCCAGCTCGTCGGCCTCCAGCGCGACCTGGCCAAGCCGGCTGCGCCCGACCTCGAAGGTGCTGTGGGTGGGCGGCTCGGCGTCGCCGGCCGGCCACGCCACGCTGGTGCGGAGCTCGCTCATGCCGGGCGCGCCTCCGCGCTGGCGGCCTGCAGCAGGCGCAGCTGCTGCGCGTGGAAGTCGTGGTACTGGCGCTGCCATTCGGACGGCTGCGCCACCGGCGTGACCTGCACCGCCGTGACCTTGTATTCGGGGCAGTTGGTGGCCCAGTCGGAGTTGTCGGTGGTGATCACGTTGGCGCCCGATTCGGGGAAGTGGAACGTAGTGTAGACCACGCCCGGCTGCATGCGCGCGCTGACGATGGCGCGCAGCACGGTCTCGCCCGCGCGGCTCTGCACGCCGACCCAGTCGCCGTCCTTGATGCCGCGCTCCTCGGCGTCGTGCGGGTGGATCTCGAGCCGGTCCTCGTCGTGCCACATCACGTTCTCGGTGCGGCGCGTCTGCGCGCCCACGTTGTACTGCGAGAGGATGCGCCCGGTGGTGAGGATCAGCGGGAAGGCGCGGTTGACGCGCTCGGTGGTGGGCACGTAGCGCGTGATGATGAACTTGCCCTTGCCGCGCACGAAGCTGCCGATGTGCATGGTGGGCGTGCCCTCGGGCGCGTCTTCGTTGCACGGCCACTGGATGCTGCCGAGCTCATCCAGGCGCGCGTAGCTCACGCCGCGGAAGGTCGGCGTGAGGCGCGCGATCTCGTCCATGATCTGCGACGGATGGGTGTACTCCATCGGGTAGCCGAGCGCGTTGGACAGCAGCACGGTGGCTTCCCAGTCGGCGTAGCGCGCCTTGGGCGGCATCACCTTGCGCACGCGCGAGATGCGACGCTCGGCGTTGGTGAAGGTGCCGTCCTTCTCCAGGAACGACGAGCCCGGCAGGAACACGTGCGCGTACTTGGCGGTCTCGTTGAGGAAGATGTCCTGCACCACGATGCATTCCATCGCCGACAGCGCTGCGGCCACGTGCTGGGTGTTGGGGTCGGACTGCACGATGTCCTCGCCCTGGCAGTACAGGCCCTTGAAGCTGCCCGACAGCGCGGCCTCGAACATGTTGGGGATGCGCAGGCCCGGCTCGGGGTTGATCTCCACGTTCCAGGCAGCCTCGAACTGGCCGCGCGTGGTGGAGTCCGACACGTGGCGGTAGCCCGGCAGCTCGTGCGGGAACGAGCCGATGTCGCACGAGCCCTGCACGTTGTTCTGCCCGCGCAGCGGATTCACGCCCACGCCCTCGCGGCCGATGTTGCCGGTGCACATGGCGAGGTTGGCGATGCCCATCACGGTGGTGGAGCCCTGCGCGTGCTCGGTCACGCCCAGGCCGTAGTAGATCGCCGCGTTGCCGCCGGTGGCGTACAGGCGCGCGGCGCCGCGCAGCTGGTCGGCCGGGATGCCGGTGACGTCCGCCATCGCCTCGGGCGAATTCTCCGGCAGGCTGACGAAGTCGCGCCATTGCTGGAACGCGCGGTCCTCGCAGCGCTCGGCGATGAAGGCCTCGTTCATCAGCCCTTCGGTGACGATCACGTGGGCCATCGACGTGACCACCGCCACGTTGGTGCCGGGGCGCAGCTGCAGGTGGAAATCGGCGCGCACGTGCGGCGAGTCGGCCAGGTCGATGCGGCGCGGGTCGATCACGATCAGCCTGGCGCCGGCGCGCAGGCGCTTCTTCATGCGCGAGGCGAACACCGGATGGCCGTCGGTCGGGTTGGCACCCATCACCATGATGACGTCGGCCTTCCCGACCGAGCGGAAGGTCTGGGTGCCGGCCGATTCGCCGAGCGTCTGCTTGAGGCCGTAGCCGGTCGGCGAGTGGCACACGCGCGCGCAGGTGTCGACGTTGTTGTTGCCGAACGCGGCGCGCACCAGCTTCTGCACCAGGTAGCCTTCCTCGTTGGTGCAGCGCGAGGAGACGATGCCGCCGATGGCGTCGCGGCCGTGCTCTGCCTGGATGCGCTTGAACTGCGCGGCGGCGTAGGCGATGGCCTCTTCCCACGACACCTCGCGCCACGGGTCGGTGATCCTGGCGCGGATCATCGGGTTGAGGATGCGGTCGTTGTGGGTGGCGTAGCCCCACGCGAAGCGCCCCTTCACGCACGAGTGGCCTTCGTTGGCCTGGCCGTCCTTGTACGGCACCATGCGCACCACTTCGTTGCCCTTCATCTCGGCCTTGAACGCGCAGCCCACGCCGCAGTACGCGCAGGTCGTGACCACGCTGTGCTCGGGCTGGCCCATGCGGATGATGGAGGTCTCGGCCAGCGTGGCGGTGGGGCAGGCCTGCACGCAGGCGCCGCACGACACGCAGTCCGACTCCATGAAGCTGCCGCCCTGCCCCGCGGTCACGCGCGAGTCGAAGCCGCGCCCGCCGATGGTGAGCGCGAAGGTGCCCTGGGTTTCCTCGCAGGCGCGCACGCAGCGGTTGCACACGATGCACTTGGAGGGGTCGTAGGTGAAGTACGGGTTGGATTCGTCCTTGGCCGCGGCGCGGTGGTTGGCGCCGTCGTAGCCGTAGCGCACCTCGCGCAGGCCGACCACGCCGGCCATGTCCTGCAGCTCGCAGTTGCCGTTGGTCGGGCAGGTCAGGCAGTCGAGCGGGTGGTCGGAGATGTACAGCTCCATCACGCCGCGGCGCAGGTCGGCCAGCTTGTCGCTCTGCGTGCGCACCTTCATGCCGGCCTCGGCCGGCGTGGTGCACGAGGCCGGGTAGCCGCGCCGGCCTTCGATCTCGACCAGGCACAGGCGGCACGAGCCGAACGACTTGAGGCTGTCGGTGGCGCACAGCTTGGGCACGTTGACGCCGGCCTGCACGGCCGCGCGCATCAGCGAGGTGCCGGCCGGCACGGTGATGTCGATGCCGTCGATCTGCAGCGTGACCTGCTCCCGGGCATCGCTGGCGGGCGTGCCGAAATCGATTTCATTGCGTGTGTTCAAGGCGGTCTCCGGCTTGATGCTGGCGTTGGCTGGCTTGTTTTTCTGGGTGTGCGGGGATCAGGCAGCCTTGGCGGGCACGGCCACGCCGAAGTCTTCCGGGAAGGCGTCGAGCGCCGACAGCACGGGGTACGGCGTCATGCCGCCCATCGCGCACAGCGAGCCGCCCAGCATGGTGTCGCACAGGTCGCGCACCAGCTTGACATGCCTGACGGGCTGGTCGCCGGCGATGATCTTGTCGATCACCTCCACGCCGCGCGTGGAGCCGATCCGGCACGGCGTGCACTTGCCGCACGACTCGATCGCGCAGAACGCCATCGCGTAGCGGGCCTGCCGCGCCATGTCCACGGTGTCGTCGAACACCACGATGCCGCCGTGGCCGAGCACCGCGCCGAACGCGGCGAACGCCTCGTAGTCCATCGGCGTGTCCAGGCGCGAGACCGGCAGGTAGGCGCCGAGCGGGCCGCCCACCTGCACCGCGCGGATGGGCCGGCCGCTGCGCGTGCCCTGGCCGAAGTCCTCCAGCAGCTCGCGCAGCGTCAGGCCGAACGCCTTCTCGACCAGCCCGCCCTGGCGGATGTTGCCGGCGAGCTGGAACGGCAGCGTGCCGCGCGAGCGGCCCATGCCGTAGTCGCGGTAGAACTGCGCGCCGCGCGCCAGGATCAGCGGCACGGTGGCCAGCGAGATCACGTTGTTGATGACGGTGGGCTTGCCGAACAGGCCTTCGAGCGCCGGCAGCGGCGGCTTGGCGCGCACCACGCCGCGCTTGCCTTCGAGGCTTTCCAGCAGCGCGGTTTCCTCGCCGCACACGTAGGCGCCGGCGCCCTTGCGCACTTCCAGGCGGAAGCGGCGGCCGCTGCCGCGGATGTCGTCGCCGAGCCAGCCGGCGGCCTGCGCCACGTCGATGGCGGCTTCCAGCATGGCGATGGCGTGCGGGTATTCGGAGCGCACGTAGACGTAGCCGTGCTCGGCGCCGACCGCCAGCCCGGCGATGGTCATGCCTTCGATCAGCATGAATGGGTCGCCTTCCATCGCCATGCGGTCGGAGAAGGTGCCGGAGTCGCCCTCGTCGGCATTGCAGACCACGTACTTGACCGGCGACTTCGCGTTCAGCACGGTCTGCCACTTGATGCCGGTGGGAAACGCCGCGCCGCCGCGGCCGCGCAGGCCGGACTCGGTGACTTCGCGCACAATCTGCGCGCCGTCCAGCGTCAGCGCGCGGGTCAGCCCGGCGAAGCCTTCGTGGGCGGTGTAGTCGGCCAGCGAGAGCGGATCGGTGATGCCGACGCGGGCGAAGGTCAGGCGTTCCTGCCGCTTGAGGAAGGGGATCTCGCCGGTCGGGCCGAGCGCCAGCGCGTGCGCGCCGCCGCCGAGGAAACCCGCGTCGAACAGACCCGGCACGTCTTCCGGCGCGACCGGGCCGTAGGCCACGCGGCCGGCCGCGGTCCGCACCTCGACCAGCGGCTCCAGCCAGAACATGCCGCGCGAGCCGTTGCGCACCAGCGTGATCTCGGCGCCGCGCGCCGCGGCCTCGCGCGCGATGGCCTGCGCGACCTCGTCGGCGCCCAGCGCCAGCGCGCTGGAATCGCGCGGAACGAATACCGTGATGGCGCTCATGCCGTGGCCTCCCCGCCGCGCGCGCACGCCGCCAGCAGCGCGTCGAAGCGTTGCGGCGTGACGCGCCCGGCCAGCTTGCCGTCGACCGTCACGGCCGGGCCGCACGCGCACTGGCCCAGGCAATAGACCGGCTCCAGCGTGAATTCGCCGTCGGCGGTGGTTTCATGGAACGCGCAGCCCACGGCCTGCTCGGCATGCGCGGCCAGCGCCTCGCTGCCGACCGACTGGCACGCCTCGGCGCGGCACACGCGCACCACGTGGCGCCCGGCCTTGCGCTCGCGAAAGTCGTGATAGAACGTGACCACGCCGTGGACCTCGGCGCGCGACAAGTTAAGCGCGCGCGCGATGTCGGGCAGGACCTCGGACGGCACGTAGCCCACCGTGTCCTGGATGTCGTGGAGGATGGGCAGCAGCGCGCCCGGCAGGTCGCGGCGCGCCGCGATGATGGCGGCGATCTGCGCGCGGGCCGGTTCGCGCAAGGCGCCGGCGGCGGATGGGGACAGCGACGGGGACGACATCGGATCTCCTGGTGAAGCAGCACTGGCCGGCGCCTGCGGCCGGCGGCAGACGGTGCGGCGCATTGGCTTGCGCGTCTTGCCAGGAACTGCTGCGGGGCGCGGCCGGCCATCGGATGGCCACCGCTTTATATGCGATTCGCTTTATATGCTATTTTTTTCATATCTTGAGGCACCCGTGCCGGCCCGCGTGCGGCGTCCGCCATGCTGCGCCGCCACTTGCGGCCATGCGCTGCCATATCGGCCAGCCTGCAATGCCTCTTTGAGCGGACTATAGGCAGTTGGATCCATTCGGGCAATATGCTATTTTTCGCATATGTTACGCATCTCCATCGAACCGCATCTGCAGGTCCGCGCCGACGATCCCGGCGCCGGGCCGGCGCTCGACGTGTCGCGCCTGGTCGGCCTGCTGGGCCTGATCGAAAGCACCGGCAGCATCAGCCAGTCGGCGCAGGCCAGCGGCCTGTCCTACCGCTACGCCTGGGGCATCCTGCGTGATGCCGAGGCGCTGTTCGGCGGCGCGCTGATCGCCAAGACGCGCGGGCGCGGCAGCGCGCTGTCGCCGCTGGCGCAGCAACTGGTGTGGGCCAGCAAGCGCATCGCCGCGCGGCTGTCGCCGACGCTGGAAAGCCTGGCCTCGGAGCTGGAGATCGAGATCAAGAAACTGGTGGACCGCGCCGAGCCCGCGCTGCGCCTGCACGCCAGCCACGGCTTCGCGGTGGCGGCGCTGCACGACTTCCTCGAGACCCACCAGGTGCGCCACGACCTGAAATACTGCGGCAGCCTGGAGGCGGTGGCGGCGCTGGCCCAGGGCGGCTGCGACATCGCCGGCTTCCATGTGCCGATCGGCGAGTTCGAGCAGCGCACGCTGGCGCGCTTCGCCGCCTGGATCCGGCCCGAGACGCACCTGCTGATCCACCTCGCGGTGCGCTCGCAGGGCCTCTTCGTGCGGCCGGGCAACCCGCGCGGCGTCACCGGCCTGCGCGACCTGTGCCGGCCCGACGTGCGCTTCGTCAACCGCCAGACCGGCTCCGGCACGCGGCTGCTGCTGGACCTGATGCTGGAGGCGCGCGGCATCGACAGCAGCCGCATCGAGGGCTACAGCAACGGCGAGTTCACCCACGCGGCGGTGGCCGCCTACATCGGCAGCGGCATGGCGGATGCGGGGTTCGGGGTGGAGACGGCGGCGCGGCGCTTCGGCCTGGATTTCGTGCCGGTGCTCAAGGAGCGCTATTTCTTCGCCATCGAGCGCGAGCGGCTGCAGAGCCCCGCGCTGGCGGGCGCCGTGGCGGCGCTGCGCAGCGGCAGCTTCCGCCAGGTGGTGGATGCCCTGCCCGGCTACGACGGCAGCCTCACCGGCACCGTGCTGACGCTGGAAGAAGCCTTCCCGCGCGGCGGCGCCGGGCGCTAGCGCGCGGCCGGCGCGCCCTCCGCAGGTGCCACGCGCTCGACGCGCACGGCCGGCCCCCAGGTGCCCGGCGCGGCGGCGCGCGGCACCACGCCGGTGACCGTCACCGCGCGGCCGTCCAGCGCGCGGGCCTGTTCCAGCGGCAGCGCGTCGAGCTGCCACGCCTGGCCGCCGGCGGTAATCAGCACCGGCTGCTGGAACCCGGCGCTGCCGTTGACCGCCATCCTGCCCGTGAGCGTGACCGTGCTGCCCGACTGCGCCGACGGCGCCGGCTGCGCGCAGGCGGCCAGCGCCAGGCACAGCGCCGCGGCCAGGAGCAGGATGCGGTGCATGGCGCGCCCGCTCAGTACACCACCACCGACAGGGTCGAGCCGGCCGGCACGCGCACGGTCTCGCTGAAGGTGGCGCCGGTGCCGCTGCGCACCACCGGGAAGCTCCCATACGGCTGCAGCGTGGCGGCCACCGAGCTCGGCAGCTTGCGGATCGCGCCATACAGCGACGGATCGATCACCGGCAGCGTGAAGCCGCCGTCGATCCGCTCGGGATAACCGTAGCGCGCGGGCGAGGAGACGGCCGGCATCAGCGCGTTGCTGGTCACGCTCCAGCGCTGCAGTTCCTGCTCGAAGCCGGAATCGGCGCGCGCGGCCTTGATGGCCTGGTCGAGCACGGTCTTCGAGTCGGTGCTGGTGGTGCGCGCGAGCAGGTCCTTGTAAAAGGCCAGCCCGAGCTGGCGGTCGAGGAAGCCGCCGAAGCTGCCCGACACCGAATAGCTTTCGCAGGTCGGGCCGAAGCCGGTGAAGTTCAGGATGTTGCAATTGAAGTTGCCGTTGCCGTAGCCCAGGTAGTCGCGGAAGCGCACATCGCGGATCGCGTTGTAGCTCGGGTCGATGGTATGGCTGGCGAAGTCTTCCATCATCATCGCGGACATTTCCTCGAGCCAGGTCTGGAACGCGTACTGCGAGCCGGCCTTGACGCCGCGGCGGTAGAAGTTCTGCATGTGCATGCCTTCGTGCGCCATCGTCATCTTCATCGACTTCATGCCCTCGGTGCCGCCCAGGTAGAGCGTCTCGGAATCGAGATAGAGCGACAGCGACTCGTTGCTGCGCGCATCCGACGTCTTCAGCAGATTGTGCACGCCCCAGAAATACCCGACCGTGCCGAACGGCGTGGCGTTGTTGTCGAAGTTCAGGATGACGATGTCGACGGGCTGGCCGGTGCCGGCAATCAGGTTGCTGTAGCTGTGCGGCCCCCACAGCGGGCCGCCGACCGAGGTCAGCATCGAATAGATGCCGCCGGAGCCGGCAAAGCCGCTGGCGAGCGCATCGAGGATGGTGTCGCTGACCTTGCTGCCGGCCTGCGTCCACTCGGTGGTTTCCACCCAGAAGTTGACCACCGTGCCGTCCGGCGCGCTGACCTGCCGCTCGAGCGTGGCCGAGCGCGACGTGCCGTCGGTGTGATACCAGCTCTTGACGTCGCTGACCACGGAGGCGTGCGGCGGCGGCGCGGCCATCTCCGACTGGCTGGCGGGATGCTTGGCGCCGGCCAGCGCGGCCCAGCCCGTGCGGTTGAACTCGCCGATGTCGCGCATGGTCTGCTCGTCGCGCGCCGACGGCGCGGCCTGCGCGGACTGCACCGACAGGCTGCCCACCACCGGCTGGATCACCGACAGCGACAGCGCCGGCATGGCCTGCGCGGTGGCGCCGTTGGTGTAGAGCAGCGTGACCGGCTTGCCGTTCACGCCGCCGATGGAGACCGGCAGGTCGAGCGCGACGCCGGCCGTGTTGGAGGCCGACCAGACGCCCGTGCCGCTGCCGCTGTAGTTGCTGCCGTCGGCCGCGCCGCATTCGGTGCCGGCGCACGCGGGCGCCAGCGCCGGCATGGTCGGGGCCGGCGCGGCGACCACCGGGGGCACCACCGGGCCGCTGGTGGTCTGGGGGGCCGGGGCGCTGTCCCCTCCGCCGCCGCAGGCGGCCAGCGCGGCGGCGGCCAGGAGGGATGCGAGGACGCTGGCGCGCGGGCGGATTCTGGTGTCCGACATGTTCTTCTTGCTCCGTTTCGGGGATAAGCGGCGGCCGGCGGCAGCCGGCGCATGCATTGGCCAATACAAATCAAGACAAATATCGGCAGCCGCGGCGGGGAGCTTTAGTTCGGCATGGGATGCCCGCGCGGCGTCGCGGGGTCGGTCGGCCGCCGGCCGCCGGTATATTGCCATCGGCGGCGTGGCCCGGGGGGCCGCGCGGCGCCAGGCGGCGCGCGGAAAGGACGGTCATCGTCGAGAACCCGTCTTGCCGCGCTTCGCGGAGCCGCATTGCACGGCGGGCGGGGGAGAACACAAGCGGTGAGCCGGCTTCGTCGACAGCCCGGACAGCCCGGGCGGCGCCGGGCGGCGTCCTTCGCCCGTCGCCGGCTCAGTAAATCTCGGGAACGATCATTTCCTGCGGCACCGGCTGGCGCGAGTAGTCCTCGTGCCGCTCGCGCTGCGGCAGCACCACCGGCGGCTGCGTGCGCTCGACGTAGGGCATCTGCTGCAGCAGGTGGTGGATGCAGTTCAGGCGCGCCTTCTTCTTGTCCACGGCCTGCACCACCCACCACGGCGCCTCGGCGATGTGGGTGCGCTCCATCATGACTTCCTTGGCGCGCGTGTAGTCTTCCCAGCGGCGGCGCGACTCCAGGTCCATCGGGCTGAGCTTCCACTGCTTGAGCGGGTCGTGGATGCGCGAGAGGAAGCGCAGGTGCTGCTCCTCGTCGGAGATCGAGAACCAGTACTTGATGACCTGGATGCCCGAGCGCACCAGCATGCGCTCGAACTCCGGCACCGAGCGGAAGAATTCCTCGTACTGGTCGTCGCTGCAGAAACCCATCACGTGCTCGACGCCAGCGCGGTTGTACCAGGAACGGTCGAACAGCACGATCTCGCCGGCGGCCGGCAGGTGCGAGACGTAGCGCTGGAAATACCACTGCGTGCGCTCGCGGTCGTTGGGCGCCGGCAGCGCCGCCACGCGGGCCACGCGCGGATTGAGCCGCTGGGTGATGCGCTTGATCACGCCGCCCTTGCCGGCGGCGTCGCGCCCCTCGAACAGGATCACGACCTTGTGGCCGGTGTCCACCACCCAGCTCTGCAGCTTGACCAGCTCGCCCTGCAGGCGGAACAGCTCGCGGAAGTAGTGGCGGCGCATGGCGCGCTCGGCCTCGTCCAGGCCGCCGCCGCCCTCGCCGAACAGCGTGTCGACGTGGTGGTCCTCCAGCTCCAGTTCGAGTTCTTCGTCGTAGTGATCGGCCACCTCGCGGTGGATACGCCGGATCAGATCGCTCTCTTCTGGCCTCATTTGCACGCTCCTGTTCGCAACAACGTGCCACGCTAGCATCGCCATATGACGCCGGCATGAACGGTTGCCTCGCGGCGCGGCGTGGCCCCGGGGTCGCGCCGCGGTGGTGCGCCGCTCAGGAGTCCTGCTTGCGGAACGCCCAGCGCCCGGCCAGCACGGTGAAGCTGGCCACCAGCACCACCAGCACCCAGAAGCCGTGCGGGTGGTCGGCCAGCGGGATGCCGCCCACGTTCATGCCGAAGAAGCCGGCCACGATGTTGATCGGCAGCGCCAGCACCGTCACCAGGGTCAGCGTGAACAGCGTGCGGTTGGTCTGCTCGTTGAGCGTGGCGGCGATCTCTTCCTGCAGCAGCTTGATGCGCTCGACCAGCGCCGTGAGGTCGTTGAGCACCAGCGAGAACTCCTCGGTGGAGGCGCGCAGGTCCAGGCTGTCTTCCTCGCGCAGCCACGGCGGCGGCCGGTTGAGCAGGCGGAACAGCGCGCCGGGCTCGGGCGCCAGCAGGCGCTGCAGGCGCACCAGCCCGCGCCGCATCGAGCCCAGCTCCACGCGGTTGCCCTGCAGCCGCTGGGACAGCAGGCGGTCCTCGATCTGGTCCACGTTAGCGGTGGTCTCGCGCACGATGTGCACCAGCACGTCGGCCTGGTCGCGCAGCAGGTGCACCAGCAGCGACAGCGGCGAGGCGAACACCTCGCCGCGCTTGACCGAGGCGCGCAACTGGTCCACCGAGCGCAGCGGCTTGAGGCGCGCCGTCACCAGCAGGCGGCGGTCAGCGCAGGCCCACAGCGTGGAGATGTCGGTGGAAGTGACGCCGAAGTTATAGATGACGTCGTTGACCACGGCCAGCAGCGCCGTGTCCAGGCGTTCGATGCGCGTGGAGCGCGAGCCTTCGCGCAGCGCCTCGAAAAACCCTTCGGGCAGCTCCATCTGCCCCTTGAGCCAGCGCTCGCAGGCGCTGTGGGCGAGGTTGAAATGCAGCCAGATGAATTCGTCGCCGGGCGGCGGCGACTTGAGCCAGGCGGACGCGCTGGCCGAGTCGATGGGCTGGCCCGCCTCGCCCGGCGGAAAGCGGAAGCCGCTGACCAGGCCGACCGGATCGGAGCCGTAGCCGGCTTCGACGATTGCCGCTTGCATGTGTTGCCTCTTCGATTGCGCGAAAACGGCACATTAGCATGACGGCATGGCGGCGGGGAGAGGCCCGCCGCCATGCGCCGG
>NZ_AQPL01000399.1:0-3410 GCF_000395345.1 Cupriavidus sp. WS
CCCGCCGCCATGCGCCGGGCCGCGCTTTTTTCGCGCGGCCCGGCCCTCAGCCGAACTTGCGGCGCGCGTCCAGCGCCAGCCCCGAGCCGATGCCGCCGAACAGGTCGCCCTCGATGCGCTGCGCGCCCGGGATCAGGTCGGACAGCCGCTCGCGCAGCAGCGGCACGCTGCTCGAGCCGCCGGTAAACAGCACGGTGTCGATGTCGCCGGCCCGCACGCCGGCGTCGCGCAGCAGCGCCTGCACGGTCTGCTCGGTCTTGCCGACCAGCTTGCCGATGGCGCGGTCGAAGTCGGCGCGGCCGATGGTCATGGTCTCGCCCGGCGCGATGCGGCCCAGGTCGAGTTCGGCATGCGGCTCGGCGGACAGCGCGATCTTGGCCGCTTCCACCTGGATCGCCAGCCAGTGGCCGGCGCGCTGCTTGATGAGGCTGATCAGGCGGTCGAGCTTGACCGTGTCGGCGGCGTCGCGGTAGTTGTCCATCACGTGCGACCACGCCTTGCGCGTGTACACCTGGTTGATGGTGTGCCAGCTCGCCAGGTCGAAGTACTGGCCGGACGGCATCGCCTTGCCGTTGCGCAGCTCGCTGCCCAGGCCGAGGAACGGCATCACGCTGGCCAGGCTCAGGCTCTTGTCGAAGTCGGTGCCGCCGATGTGCACGCCGCCGTTGGCGAGGATGTCGCCGCGCCGGTCGGCCTTGCCGGCGCGCTCGGGCGACAGGCGCACCAGCGAGAAGTCGGAGGTGCCGCCACCGATGTCGGCCACCAGCACCAGCTCCTCGCGGCCGATGGTGGCTTCGTAGTCGAACGCCGCAGCGATCGGCTCGAACTGGAACTCGATGTCCCTGAAGCCGGCGTCGGCGGCGATCTCGCGCAGGGTCTGCTCGGCGAGCCGGTCAGCCTGCTCGTCCTCGTCGATGAAGAACACCGGGCGGCCCAGCACGACCCGCTCGAAGCGCGCGCCGGCGGCGCGCTCGGCGCGCTGCTTGAGCTCGCCGATGAAATGGGCGAGCAGCTTGCGGAACGGCATGGCCTGCCCCATCACCTCGGTGCTGTCTTCCATCATCGAGGTGCCCAGCAGGCTCTTGAGCGAGCGCATCAGCCGGCCTTCGTAGCCGGCCAGATAGTCGCCGAGCGCGGCGCGGCCGTAGCTGACCAGCGGGTCTTCCGCATGGAAAAAGATCACCGACGGCAGCGTCAGCTTGTCGTCTTCCAGCGGCAACAGCGTGGCGTGGCCCGGACGGACCCAGCCCACCGTGGAATTGGAGGTGCCGAAATCGAGGCCGCATGCGTTTGACGTCATGTTTCTGGTTTCTTCCCGTGCTGCAAAAAAAGAGGTCCGCATCATACTCTTCCTGCGGACCGTGATCCGGCCGTGACGGCCTGCCGCGACACCCGCCGCGGGGCAGGCGCGGCGCGCGCCTACGCCGGCGCGTTGAGCAGCGCCAGGATCTGGCCGTGCAGGCGCGCGTCGCCGCAGGCCACCACGGTGCCGCCGTGCTGCGCGTCGCCGCCGCTCCAGCTCGTCATCACGCCACCGGCGCCCTGCACGATGGGAATCAGCGCCTGCACGTCATACGGCTTGAGGCCGGCCTCGACCACCGCGTCGACGTGGCCGGCGGCGACCATGCAATAGGCATAGCAGTCGCCGCCGTAGCGCTGCATGCGCGCGGCATCGGCCACGCGCCGGAAGGCCGCGAACTGGGCCTCATCGTCGAACATCTCGGGCGTGGTGCACATCACCTTGGCCTGCGCGAGCTCGGCGCAGGCGCGCGTGCGCAGCGGCTGGCCGTTGAGCCACGCGCCGCGGCCGTCGCCGCTGAAGCGCTCGCGCGTGTAGGGCTGGTCCATCACGCCCAGCACCGGGCGCTGGCCGTCGTTGAGCGCGATCAGCGTGCCCCACAGCGGCAGCCCGGTGATGAACGCGCGCGTGCCGTCGATCGGGTCGAGCACCCAGGTCAGCGGCGAGCTGCCGGCCACGCGCCCCTCTTCCTCGCCGAGGATGCCGTGCTGCGGATAGCGCGCCCGGATCAGCGCGCGCATGGCGTGCTCGGCGGCCTTGTCGGCCTCGGTGACGGGGTCGAAGCGCCGGCCGCCCTTGTCCTCCACCGCGGGCGCGCTGCGGAAATACGGCAGGCTGGCGGCACCGGCCGCCTGCGCGAGGCTGGCGGCGAAATCCATGTATTCGGTCAACTGCTCGGCGCTCAGCGGCATGGGGGCGTCCTGTGGCGAAGTGGAAGCGGCGCGCGGCCGGCAATCCGGCATTGTAGCGGGCCGCGGCCGGCACGCCGGCGCCGCGCGCGAAGGCCGCCCCGACGCGTTGGCGCCGGGCGGGCCGCGCCAGCCGCGGCGCATCGGTGAATACCCGCGAGCGGCCCCGCTGAAAGGCGGATGAAAGCACATCCGCCTAGTGTGATTGGTGAGCCACCGAGGCGCGCAACCTGCGCACGCCTGCTGTCGAGGACGATCTCGTGGCACCACACAATGCAGGCCGGGAGACGGCGTCATGGATCTGATCGAACATCTGGGCCTCGGGTTTTCCACGGCCCTGACGCTGCAGAACGTGGGCTACTGCTTCCTCGGCTGCGTGCTCGGCACGCTGATCGGCGTGCTGCCGGGCATCGGCCCGCTGGCCACCATCGCCATGCTGCTGCCGGTGACCTACACGCTGCCGCCGGTGGCCGCGCTCATCATGCTCGCCGGCATCTACTACGGCGCGCAGTACGGCGGCTCCACCACCGCCATCCTGGTCAACCTGCCCGGTGAGTCGTCCTCGGTGGTGACCACCATCGACGGCTACCAGATGGCGCGGCGAGGGCGAGCGGGGGTGGCGCTGGCCACCGCCGGACTCGGCTCGTTCTTCGCCGGCTGCGTGTCGACGCTGATCCTGGCCGCGTTCGCCACGCCGCTGTCGGAGCTGGCCTTCAAGTTCGGCCCGGCCGAATACTTCTCGCTGATGGTGCTGGGCCTGATCGGCGCCGTGGTGCTGGCCTCGGGCTCGCTGCCCAAGGCGGTGTCGATGATCGTGCTGGGGCTGCTGCTGGGGCTGGTCGGCACCGACGTCAACTCCGGCGCCGCGCGCTTCTCGTTCGACGTGCCCGAACTCACCGACGGCGTGGACTTCGTCGCGCTGGCGATGGGCATGTTCGGCTTCGCGGAGATCATCGCCAACCTCGAACAGAAGGAAAACCGCGAGACCTTCACCGACCACGTCACCAACCTGTGGCCGAGCCGCGCCGATTTCCGCCGCATGATCCCGGCGGTATTGCGCGGCACCGCGCTGGGCTCGGTGCTGGGCATCCTGCCCGGCGGCGGCGCGGCGCTGGCCTCGTTCGCGGCCTACTCGCTGGAAAAGAAGACCTCGAAGTATTCGAGCGAATTCGGCAAGGGCGCCATCGAAGGCGTGGCCGGCC
>NZ_AQPL01000400.1:0-7675 GCF_000395345.1 Cupriavidus sp. WS
GCGCCGGCCGCGCGCGCGCGCGCCAGGTGGCGGTCCACCTGGCGGCGCATGGCCTCGACCTGCGCGGCGGCGGCGCGCGCGGCGTCGCCGGGCAGCCGGGCGGCCTCGTTGGCGAGGATGGCCAGCGGCGTCTTGACCGCGTGGGCGAGGTCGGCGGCCTGCCGGCGCGAGCGCGCCAGCGCGTCGGCATTGCGCGCCAGCAGGCTGTTGATCTCGCTGACCAGCGGCACCACTTCGGCCGGCCACGTGCCGCCCAGCCGGCTTTCGCGGCGCGCCTGCATCGCCGCCAGCGCCTGGCGCAGCCGCGCCAGCGGCGCCAGCCCGAACTTCACCTGCGCCGCCACCGCCAGCAGCAGCCCGGCGCCGAGCGCCGTGAGCGACCACGCCAGCAGCCGGTTGAACGCCTGGCGCGCGGCGCGCAGCTCGGTGCGGTCGAGCGCCACCGAGAGCGTCACCGGCGCATCGGCCGAGGCCAGCACGATCGGCCGCGACACCACCAGCAGCGACTGGCCGTTGGGCCCGGGGCGCACCTCGGCGTGGCTGCCGGCGACCCGGCTGTCCACCGTGGTGGGCATGTCCGCGTCCCACAGCGAGCGCGAGCGCAGCGTGCTGCCGCCGCCTTGCGCCTGCCAGTAGGCGCCGGAGTAGGGCAGTTCGTAGCGCGGGTCGGCCGGCGCGCGCGTCAGCGCGAGCTTGCCGTCGGCGCTCCAGTCCAGCGCGGCGGCGAGGCTGGCGAGCTGGTTGTCGAGCTGGCGCACGTAGGTCTGGTTGACGTGGCGGGCGAACAGCGTGGACAGCAGCCAGCCGGTGCCGCCGAGCGCGGCGGCCAGCCAGATGGCCGCCACCGCGAGCAGGCGCAGCGCGAGCGACTGGCGCATGGCTCAGTCTCCTGCCGGCGCGGGCGGCGGGCGCAGCCGGTAGCCCTGGCCGCGCACGGTCTCGATCACGTCCACGCCGAGCTTGCGCCGCAGGCGGCCGACGAAGACCTCGATGGTGTTGCTGTCGCGGTCGAAATCCTGCGCGTAGATATGCCCGGTCAGGGTGGCCTTGCTGACGATGGCGCCCGGGTGGTGCATCAGGTAGTCCAGCACCTTGAACTCGTGCGCGGTCAGCACCACGGCCGCGCCGTCCACCGTGGCCATGCCGGTGCGCGGGTTCAGCCGCAGCGGGCCGCACGCCAGCTCCGGCGCCGGCATGCCGTGGGCGCGGCGGATCAGCGCGCGGATGCGCGCCAGCAGCTCCTCCATGCGGAACGGCTTGGCGAGGTAGTCGTCGGCGCCGGCGTCGATGCCTTCGACCTTGTCGGTCCAGCTGTCGCGCGCGGTCAGGATCAGCACCGGCACGTTGACCTGCGCCGCGCGCCAGCGGCGCAGCACGGACAGGCCGTCCAGCCCGGGCAGGCCGAGGTCGAGCACCACGGCGTCGTAGGGCTCGGTGGCGCCGAGGTGGCAGCCGTCGATGCCGTCGGCGGCGGTGTCGACCGCGTAGCCGGCGTCGGCCAGGCTGGCACGGACCTGGGCGGCGAGCGTGGCTTCGTCTTCCACCAGAAGGATGCGCATGCGGGATTCAGGGTTTCTTGCGGGCCTGGTCGAGGTCGCGCCCCTTGGCCTTGAGCAGGGCCGCGGTGCGGGCATCGTATTCGAGCTTGGCGACCGCGCCGGTGGGCAGCAGCAGCTTGACCTCGTACTGCCAGAGGCCGTCGTCGCGGTCGAGCTTGACACCGATCACGTCGCCGGCGTACTGCGCCGCGACCGTCTCCAGGATGCGGGTGAGGGGCAGGATCTCGCCCGACTGCACCGCGGCGCGCGCGCGGTCGGCGTCCTTGTCGGCATGCGCGGGCGCCGCGGCGCACAGCAGCGACAGCGCGGCCAGCAGCGGCAGCGGGTAGCGAAAACGGCAGCGGGGGCGGCGGGCGGCGGGGTCTGTCTTCATCGGGCGCATGGTGGACGCATGGTGCGCGGGCTTGGCTGAACAGAGGCTGAACGCGGCGCTCAGGCGCGGTTCAGGGAGTGCTCGCCACAATCGGCGCCTTCGTCGTTGCCGCCTTTCCGGGAGCCTGCCATGCCAGACCTTCGCGTCCCCAATGATAGTCCTTCGCGCCGCCGGTCCGGCACGGCGCGGCGTGCGCTGCTGCTGGCCGGCGCGGTCGCGGCGGTGCTGCTCGGCGTGGTCGCGCTGTTCTGGCCGCACGCCGGCGCGCGCGCCGTGCTGCACGAGTGGAAGCACCTCGATGGCGGGCTGCTGATGATCGCGCTCGGCGCACTGCTGCTCGGGCCGGTGTTCGCGTTCGGACTCGACGCATGACTAGGACGTTGCTGATTTTTTTCCGCCGCCGGTACCGCGCGCGAGCGCGCCTCGCGTTCCCCGTTTTCGTGTTTACCCCTTGTTTTCAGGGGCCAAAGCGGTGCGCGCTGCTGCTTCCACGCGACACAACGGCGCACCACGACAGGAAAAAACCCGGAAAAACCCGGGGAAAACCCCGCTTTTTGCATCGACAAGCACGAAAACCCCTTGACGTGCGCTCGTTTCCGCTATGATTCAGTCGGTGTCGCGCGCCGACAGCCGGCTGGTCAAGAACCAGCGCGGCATCGGGTGCCACATCCCGTGCGACATCCTTCTGTTCAACTCATATTTATCGATATGGCGACCAAAGCGAATCCGACCGCGAAGACTGCAACCAAGACCGCTGCCAAGAAGGCACCGGCAACCAAAGCACCCGTAAAGGCTGCTGCCAAGAAGGCCGCGCCGGCCAAGAAGGCTGCTCCCGCTGCTGCGGTAACACCGAAGCCGCTGAAGGAAACCTTCAACAAGTCGAGCCTGGTCGCTCACCTGGTAGCCCAGACCCAGCTGGAAGCCAAGGCCGTGAAGACGGTGCTGGCCCATCTGGAAAACACCATCGTCAGCGCGCTGCACAAGAAGGGCGCCGGCGAATTCACGCTGCCCGGCCTGATGAAGGTCACGGCGCAGCAAGTGCCGGCCAAGAAGAAACGCTTCGGCAAGGACCCGTTCTCCGGTGAAGAGCGCTGGTTCCCGGCCAAGCCCGCGAGCGTCAAGGTCAAGGTGCGCCCGCTGAAGAAGCTGAAGGACGCGGCCGCCGCCTGACCGGCGACTGTGCCGGGCTTCCACGGGGAAGCCTGAATGCAGCTTGAGAGAAGGAGCCGCTTGCCGGCTCCTTTTTCTTTGCAGCGCCGCCCGCGCGGCCGCCATGCGCGGCATCCGGCGAGGCAACCGCCGCCATGCCGGATTCGCGCGGAACGGCGATAATCGCGGGGCCGCCGGCCCGGGGCCGGCACCTAGGAGCATCCATGTTTTCTCGTCGTTACGGCGCGGTGTGGTTGTCCGCGCTGGCCTTGCTCGCCTGCGCGGTCCTCGCCGCGGCCCACCGCATCTCGCCGGGCTGGCTCGCCGTGCCGGTCGCGCTGCTGCTGGTCGGCCTGCGCGACATCGGCCAGTCGCGCCACTCCATCCTGCGCAACTACCCGATCTGGGGCCACCTGCGTTTCTTCTTCGAATTCATTCGCCCGGAAATCCGCCAGTACTTCATCGAGGACGACACGCACGAGATGCCGTTCTCGCGCCAGCAGCGCAGCCTGGTCTACCAGCGCGCCAAGAACGAGGTCGACAGCCGGCCGTTCGGCACCGAGATCGACGTGCGCCTGGCGGGCCACGAATGGATCAGCCACTCGCTCGCGCCCACCCGCATCCCGTCGGCCGACTTCCGCATCACCGTCGGCGAGGGCCGCGCCCAGCCGTACTCGCTGTCGGTGTTCAACGTGTCGGCGATGAGCTTCGGCGCGCTGTCCGGCAATGCGATCCGCTCGCTCAACCGCGGCGCCAAGATCGGCGGCTTCATCCACGACACCGGCGAAGGCTCGATCTCGCCCTACCACCGCGCCGAGGGCGGCGACCTGATCTGGGAAGTGGCCTCGGGCTATTTCGGCTGCCGCCGCGCCGACGGCCGCTTCGATCCCGACAAGTTCGCCGAGCAGGCCCGCTCGCCGCAGGTCAAGATGATCGAGGTCAAGCTCTCGCAAGGCGCCAAGCCCGGCCACGGCGGCGTGCTGCCGGCGGCCAAGGTGACGCCCGAGATCGCCGCCACGCGCGGCATCGGCATGGGCGAGGACTGCATCTCGCCGGCCACCCACAGCGAGTTCTCCACGCCGCTGGGCCTGCTGCAGTTCGTCGAGCGCCTGCGCGACCTGTCGGGCGGCAAGCCTACCGGCTTCAAGCTCTGCATCGGCCATCCGTGGGAATTCTTCGGCATCGTCAAGGCCATGCTCGAATCCGGCATCCTGCCCGACTTCATCGTGGTCGACGGCGCCGAAGGCGGCACCGGCGCGGCGCCGCTGGAATTCGTCGATCACATCGGCGTGCCGCTGCAGGAGGGCTTGCTGCTGGTCCACAACACGCTGGTCGGCGCGAACCTGCGCGACAAGATCCGCATCGGCGCGAGCGGCAAGATCATCACCGCCTTCGACGTGGCGCGCACGCTCGCCACCGGCGCCGACTGGTGCAACTCCGCGCGTGGCTTCATGTTCGCGCTGGGCTGCGTGCAGGCGCAGAAATGCCACACCGACCGCTGCCCGGTCGGCGTGGCCACCCAGGACCCGGTGCGCCAGCGCGCCATCGTGGTGCCGGACAAGGCCCAGCGCGTGGCCAACTTCCACCGCCAGACCCTGCACGCGCTGCAGGAACTGCTGCAGGCCGCCGGCCTGCAGCACCCGGGCGACCTCGAGCCGCACCACATCGTGCGCCGCATCTCGCCCAACGAGGTGCGGCTGATGTCCGAGCTGCTCAAGTTCCTCGCGCCGGGCGACCTGCTCAACGGCAACTTCCGCTACCAGCTCTACGAGAAATACTGGCCGCTGGCGCGCGCGGACAGCTTCGCGCTATAGGCCGCGCGGCCGGGGTTACTGCGCCGCGCCGCCGGCCGCCGGGAACCCGACCGACTGCGCCAGCACCGGCACCTCGTCCTCGTTGAGCGACATGGCTTCCGCGAGCTGGCGCTGGTTCAGCCATCCGCGCACCACGGTGGCCAGCCCGCTGGACGCGCAGTAGAGATAGACGTTCTGGGCGATGGCGCCGGCGGCCACGCCCGAGAACACGTCCTGCTGCTGCCTGGGCATGCCGGTCATGCGGCCGTGGTTGACCACGTACACGAGGTCGAGCGCCGCTTCCTTGACGAAGTCCTGGTAGCCGGTCAGGCCGCGCGCGTCGATGTCGCGCTTGAGCAGCAGGCAATGCTGCTGCGGATCGTAGCGGTACAGGCCGCCCGGCAAGGCAGCGTAGACGTCGATCTCGTGGATGCCGTGGGCGGACGGCGCCGTATGTCCGCCGGCGGCGGCGCGGTTGATGCCGTTGGCGGCCCACAGCAACTCGCCGAGGCGGTGCAGCGACAGCGCCTCCGTGCCGAACTCGCGCGTGCTGTGGCGCTGCCAGAGCGCGCCCATCAGCGGCAGCCCGGTGGTCATGTCCGGCGCCGGCAGCGCGATGGTCTTCGCCGGCGTGCCGGCCGAGGGCCTCGGCAGCAGTCCGGCGACAGGCTGGTACGTCAGCAGTTTTTCCTGGTTCATGGCAAGCCTCGTTCAGGTCATGTGCGGTGCGTGGCCGCGGGCAGCGTGCCGGCCGGCGTGGTCGATGCGCTGCTGGCGGGAGCTTCGGGTGAAGGCGGATGGAAAGGACAGCGCGGGCGGCTAGCAGAGCCAGCCGATGGCCCGCAGGAAACGATGGCCGTCTCCGGTCACGTGCATCCGCTTGCAGCCGGGCACCGGCGCTTCCAGGCGCACCAGCTGCCGCTCGACCAGCGCGCCGATGTCGGCGGGATCCAGCTCGCGATGGCGCGCCGAATCGTTAAGGATCATCAGGGCTGCGATCTCGTGAGGGCTCAGCATCACAGGCATCATTGTCTCCAGCACGCGGATATGGCTATCGGGGCGCCGCCGGCGGCCATCGGGACAGGGCCATTGCGGCAGCCCGGCCGTGTCCGCTTGCGGTGCTCAAGAACTATATGTGCCACGGCGCCATCTCTGGCGCCATGTCGCATGGCCATTGCGCTGGATCAAACCGGGGGCGGCGCGGTGCCGCGGCGCGCATGCGGTGCGCGGTCGGTGCGCGGTCGGTGCGGCGCGAAGTGTGCGGGCGGGGACGCCCGGGCGCCCGCACCCGCGGCATGCGCGAACGCCGGTGACGGGATCGACATGCCTGCGCGGGGTTCTACTGGTCCGCCTTGGCGCCCGACTTGCGCACGATCTCGGCCCATTTGTTGCCTTCGGCCTGCGTGTAGCGCGCGAACTCGGCCGGCGACGAGCCGACCGGCTCGGCGCCCATCTCGGCGTACTGGCGCTGCACGTCGGGCTGGCGCAGGGCCTGCGCGGCGTTGGCCGCGAGCTTTTCGACCACCGGGCCGGGCGTGCCGCGCGGCGCCCACAAGCCGTACCACGTGCTGATGTTGAAGCCGGGCAGGCCGGATTCGGCCACGGTCGGCACGTCCGGCAGCGCGCGGGCGCGCTTGAGGGTGGTCACGGCCACCGCGCGCAGCTTGCCGGCCTTGATGAACGGCATGGCCGAGGGCATTGAGTCGAACATGAGCTGGATCTGCCCGCCCATCAGGTCGGTCAGCGCGGGCGAGCTGCCCTTGTACGGCACGTGCTGCATCGACACGCTGGCGGCGATCTTGAACGATTCCCCGGCGAGCTGCTGGGCCGAGGCGTTGCCGGCCGAGCCGAAGTTGAGGCTGCCGTTGCGCGCCTTGGCCAGGGCGATCAGGTCGCGCACGGTCTTGACCGGCGACTCGTTGTTGACCACCAGCACCAGCGGCACGTCCGCGAGTTGCGTGATGGGCACGAAATCGCGGAACGCGTCATAGCGCATCTTGGGGTAGATGCTCGGGTTGATCACGTGCAGCGAGGCGTTGGCGAGCAGCGTGTAGCCGTCGGCCGCGGACTTGGCCACGTTCTCGGCGCCGATCATGCCGCTGGCGCCGGGCCGGTTGTCCACCACCACGGTCTGCCCGAGCGTGTCGCCCATGCGCACGGCGACCACGCGCGCCAGCAGGTCGGTGGGGCCGCCCGGCGGATAGGGCAGCACCAGGCGGATCGGGCGCTGCGGGTAGTCGTCGGCGGCGCGCGCGGGCGCCGCGCCCAAGGCGCAGGCGATGGCGACGGTGGCGAGGGTGGCGGCGCGCAGCGCTAGCCCGGTTGCGGCCCTGCGGCCGGCGTGGTGGTGCATGGTTCTGTCTCCTGGATTTTTATCGCGACTTTGCCGACCACCTGGCGGGCTTCGAGCGCGTGCAGCGCCTCGGCCAGCCCGGTCATCGGGTACACCTTCGACACGGTCGGCCGAATTTTTCCCGCGCTGGCCCACGCCAGCAGCGTCTGCATCACGGCCTGCAGCGCGGGTGCGTGCTGGGCGCGCTCGTTGGCGGGCGTCCAGCCGATATAGCGGCCGACGAAGAAGCCGTGCAGCGTCAGGTTCTTGACCAGCAGCAGGTTCAGCGGCGCCTGCGGGATGCGCCCGCTGGCAAAGCCCACGCTGAGCAGCCTGGCGTTGGCGGCGGCCGCGCGCAGCGACTGGTCGAACAGGTCGCCGCCCACCGGGTCCACCACCACGTCGGCGCCGCGCCCGCCGGTCACGCGCTTGACGGCGGCGGCGAGGTCTTCGGGGGCCAGCGCGTGCG
>NZ_AQPL01000401.1:0-20319 GCF_000395345.1 Cupriavidus sp. WS
CGCGCTTGACGGCGGCGGCGAGGTCTTCGGGGGCCAGCGCGTGCGCCGCGCCGCGCCGCAGCGCCTCCTCGCGCTTGGCTTCGGTGCTGGCGCAGGCAATGACCTGCGCGCCGAGTTCGCGCGCGATCTCCACCGCCGCCAGCCCGACCCCGGCGCCGGCGCCCAGCACCAGCACGGTCTCGCCGGGCTGCACCGCGCAGCGCCACACCAGCCCGCAGTAGGCGGTGCCGTAGGACAGCGGGACCGGCAGCGCGCGCAGGGTGTCGACCGCATCCGGTATGGGGTAGACCGTGTACTCGGGCAGGCAGACCTGCTCGGCGAAACAGCCCCAGTCGGCGATGGCCACCACGCGGTCGCCGGGGCGCAGGCGCGTGACCGCGCTGCCGCGGGCGACCACGCGGCCCACCGCCTCGGTGCCGGGCACGAAGGGCAGCGGCGGCCTGGTCTGGTAGCGTCCGGCCACCATCAGGCCGGTGGCGTGGCTGACGCTGGCGTATTCGACGGCGATCACCACCGCATGCGGGTCGAGCGCCGCGGAGTCGAGTGCGGCAGGGTCGAGAACTGCGGGGGCGGGGATGTCCGCCACGCGCACGTCCTCGGCCGGGCCGAACCGGTCGCACAGCAGGGCGCGCATCATGCCGCGGCTCCCGCCGCCTGCCGCACCACGCCGGCCGCCAGCCAGCGGTCGAGATCGTCCTGGGAGACACCCCATTCGCACAGCACGGCCTCGGTGTGCTCGCCGATGCGGGGCGCGGCGCCCGTGGGGCGGCGCAGGCCGCGGGCGGGAATGCCGGCGAACGGCAGCGTGCCGAGGCCCGGCTGCTCGATCTGCTGGAAGGTGCCTTGCTGCGCCGCCTGCGGATGGTCCAGCACCTGCCGGTGGTCGCGCACCGGCGCGTGGAGCACGTCGTGCGCCTGGAACACATCGAGCCAGTGCGCGGTGCGCTCGCGCGCCAGGCAATCGGTGACCGCGTCGCGCAGCCAGCCGGCATGGGCCATGCGGCTGGCGTTGTCGGCAAAGCGCGGGTCCGCGGCCCAGCCGGGCTGGCCGAGCGCCTGGCAGAGCCGGCCGAACTGCGCATTGTTCAGAGCCAGCAGCGTGATGCTGCCGTCGCGGGTCGGGAACACGCCGTTGGGCGCGCTGACCGGGCCGGCCGCGGCCGTGCCCTGGATGGCGTATTCGAGAATGTTGTTGGCCTGCAAGGCGCAGCAGGCGTCGAACAGGCTCAGTTCCACGTGGGCGCCGGTGCCCGCCGTGCGGAAGCGCCGGCACAGCGCGGCGGCGCACGCCTGCGCCGCGTACAGGCCGGTGGCCGCGTCCGCCAGCAGCATGCCGATGCGGCGCGGCGTGCCGTCGGCGAGGCGGTTGGCGAACATCAATCCGCTGTCGGCCTGCATGACCGAGTCCGAGGCGGGATGGTCGGCATAGGGGCCGTCGGCGCCGTAGCCGCTGATGGACACATAGACCAGCGCCGGGTTGCGCGCGGCCAGCGCGGCGTAGCCCACGCCGAGGCGCTCGGCCACCTGCGGGCGGAAGTTCTGCACCACCACGTCGGCCCGCAGCGCGAGGTCGAACAGCAGGGTCTTGCCGGCATCGGTGGCCGCGTCGACGCAGACGCTGCGCTTGCCGCCGTTGTAGGCCACCGACAGCGCGCTGTGCTCGCCGCGCACCACGCCCACGTGCCGGCCCCAGTCGCCCGCGGGCGGGTCGACCTTGACCACCTCGGCGCCTTGCTGCCACAGGATATGCGCGCAGTACGGCCCGGCGATGCCCTGGCTGATGTCGAGCACGCGCAGCCCGGCGAAGGGCAGGTCGGCAGGCGAAGCGGAAGGATGAGTGGGGTGCGGGGGCTGGGTCTGGGCCATCGGTATCGAACGCGGAATCGTCAGGTGGCTGGGGATGGCTTATGCTACGGCGCATCTCCCGCGGTAACAATCCGCCTGACTGTGCCAACCGTGTTGATCCATGATTGACAATACCCTCGGACATCTCGATCTCAACCTGATCCGCCTGTTCGTCACGCTGGTCGAATCGAAGACGCTCACGGCCGCCGCCGAGCGCGGCGGCATGACCCGCTCCAACGTCTCGCGCCGCCTCAAGGCGCTCGAGCAGCATATGGGCGCGCAACTGATGCGGCGGACCACGCGCCACGTGGAGCTGACCGAGGCGGGCCGCCTGCTTTACGCCCACGGCGTGCGCATGCTGGACGAGCTGCAGGCCGCCGGCACCTCGATCGACAGCCTCGGCCAGACCGTGCGCGGCGACGTGCGCATCCGCCTGCCGACCGGCCTCGGCCATCTCTACCTGGCGCAGGTGCTGCTGGAGTTCGCGCGGCAGTATCCGGCCATCTCATTGCGGGTGCTGATCAACGACTACATCGGCGATCTCGTGTCCGCCGAGGTGGACGTGGCGCTCAAGATCACCTCCCAGCCGCCGGACGACCACGTGGCCCGCCGCATCTGCGCGGTGGGCTGGACCCTGTGCGCGGCGCCGGACTTCCTGGCGCGGCACGGCGCGCCGGCGAGCGCCGAGGCGCTGGCGGGCTGCGACCTGATCTCCCCGGCTTCGCTGGGGCGGCGCTTTGATCTCAAGCTCAAGATGGCCGGCACGCAACTGATGCTGCGCGTGGCGCCGCGCATCCAGTCGGGCGACTACCCGTTCCTGGTCGAGACGGTGACGGGCGGCCTCGGCGTGGCGCTGCTGCCGCGCTATGCGGTGTGGCGCCAGATCGCGCGTGGCGAACTGGTGGCGGTGCTGCCGGAATACGAGCCCGAAGGCGTGGGCGACAGCATCTACATGCTGACCGCGCCCAACCGCTTTCCCACGCTGGCCACGCGCACGCTGATGGATTTCATGCGGGCGCGGCTGGAGCGCGAGGCGGGGAACTGGGCCGGCAGGGGGGAGGAGGAGACGGAGGAAGCAAACGATGCGGAAGGAACGGCGGCGGCGAGCGGAGCCGGGACGGGCTCCGCGCAAGACAGCCGGCGGCCCGGAGGCGGCCCGCCGGCCGGCCCGCTTACTGCGGACCCATCTTCTTGATCAGCGCGTCGAGCTGCTCGCATTCCTGCTCGGTCAGGTCGGTCAGCGGCGCGCGCACCGGGCCCGCGTCATGGCCGACCAGCCTGGCGCCGGCCTTGACGATGCTCACGGCATAACCGGCGCGGCGGTTGCGGATGTCCAGGTAGGGCAGGAAGAACTCGTCGAGCAGGCGATTGGTGGTGGCGTGGTCGTCGGCGGCGATGGCGCGGTAGAAATCCATCGCCGTCTTCGGGATGAAGTTGAACACGGCCGACGAATACACCGGCACGCCCAGCGCCTTGTAGGCCGCGGCATAGACTTCCGCGGTCGGCAGGCCGCCCAGGTACGACAGGCGGTCGCCCAGCTTGCGGCGGATGCGCACCATCGGCTCGATCTCGCCCACGCCGTCCTTGAAGCCGATCAGGTTGGGGCAGCGGTCGACCAGCCGTTCCAGCATCTCCGCGTTGATGCGGGAGTTGGCGCGGTTGTAGACGATCACGCCGATGTTGACCGACTTGCACACCTCCTCGATATGGTTGGCGATGCCTTCCTGGCTGGCTTCGGTCAGGTAGTGCGGCAGCAGCAGGATGCCCTTGGCGCCCAGGCGCTGCGCTTCCCTGGCGTAGGCGATGGCCATGCGGGTCGGGCCGCCTGCGCCGGCCAGGATGGGCACCTTGCCGGCGCAGGTTTCCACGGCGGTGCGGATCACGTTGGCATAGTCGTCCGGCGTCAGCGAGAAGAACTCGCCGGTGCCGCCGGCGGCGAACAGCGCGGTGGCGCCGTAGGGCGCCAGCCATTCGAGGCGCTCCACGTAGGTGTCGGGACGGAAGTCGCCTTGCGCGTCGAAGTCGGTCACGGGGAAGGAGAGCAGGCCTTCCGAGATGATCTGCTTGAGTTCTTGTGGTGTGGTCATGATGGCTGGTCCTGAGCGCCGCAAGGGCAAGGTTTAGGTCAGTTGGCTCCGTGCTTCCCGTGGGGAGCACTCGTTCTTGAGATATGTCATCGTACAACTGTGACCGGGTTTATGCAAGCGGATTTGTCATGAGGGCGACCGTGGGAGGTGGCGATGGCGGAAAGCGGCGGCGCTGGCCGGCCGGGCAGGGGACCGGCTTCGATGCGCCGCTCCGCGTCGAATGTCCGCCGGACACCCGCCGGATGCCTGAAAGCTCGCTGAAAGACAGGTGCGGTAGCGCTTCGGACGCCTTCTCCCGCACGCCATGTCCCATCGGCAAAGCCGCCCGGCGACCAATCGGTCCTGCAGCCCGACATCGGGTAAACACTTAGCTTCGCATCCGAAACCAGGTGCTTATAATTCCAGTCATACGATGACATATCACGAGGCCGGCGGCAGTCTCGATGTGGCCGGCACCGGTTGGAAGGGGGCCTCCACGCGCGCGGCCGGCCTGCCGGAGACCCCATGAATCCCAGCAACACCCTCACCGTGGCCGGCGAGGCCACCCGCCGCAGCAACGTCCGCTACTGGATCCTGCTGATGATCTTCGTGGTGACGACGGTCAACTACGCCGACCGCGCCACGCTCTCCATCACCGGCCCGGCCATGCGCCAGGAGTTCGGCTTCGACGCCGTGCAGATGGGCTTCATCTTCTCCGCCTTCAGCTGGGCCTACGTGATGGCGCAGATCCCGGGCGGCTGGCTGCTCGACCGCTTCGGCGCGCGCCGCATCTATGCGTGCAGCATCTTCCTGTGGTCGCTGTTCACGCTGCTGCAGGGTTTTATCGGCGTGTTCGCCACGGTCGGCGCGGCCGTGACCACGCTGTTCGTGCTGCGCTTCGCCGTGGGGCTGGCCGAGTCGCCGGCGTTCCCGGCCAACGCCAAGGTCGTGGCAAGCTGGTTCCCCACGGCCGAGCGCGGCACCGCCTCGGCCATCTTCAATTCCGCGCAGTACTTCGCCGCGGTGCTGTTCACGCCGCTGATGGCGTGGCTCACGCATGCGCTCGGCTGGCATCACGTCTATATGTGGATGGGCGCGTTCGGCATGGTGCTGGCGGGCCTGTGGCTCAAGGTGGTGCGCAGCCCGGCCACGCATCCGGCGGTGAACCGCGCCGAGTTGGAGCACATCCGGCAGGGCGGCGGCCTGATCGAGATGAGCGGCGACGGCGGCAAGGCCCGCGCCGGCAAGGAGCCCGCCGGCGCGCGCTGGTTCTATGTGAAACAATTGCTCTCCAACCGCATGCTGCTGGGCGTGTACCTGGGCCAGTACTGCATCAACGTGCTTACGTATTTCTTCCTGACGTGGTTCCCGGTGTACCTCGTGCAGGCGCGCGGCATGTCCATCCTCAAGGCCGGCTTCGTGGCTTCGCTGCCGGCGATCTGCGGTTTTCTCGGCGGCGTGCTGGGCGGCGTGATCTCGGACACGCTGCTGCGCCGCGGCCATTCGCTCACGATGGCGCGCAAGGTGCCGATCGTCGCCGGCATGCTGCTGTCGGTCAGCATGGTGGCCTGCAACTACGTGGACAGCGAATGGCTGGTGGTGGGCTTCATGGCGCTGGCCTTCTTCGGCAAGGGCATCGGCGCGCTGGGCTGGGCCGTGGTGGCCGATACCGCGCCGAAGGAAGTGATCGGGCTGGCCGGCAGTATTTTCAATATGTTCGGCAATATTGCCGGCATCGTCACGCCGATCGTGATCGGTTATATCCTTGGCGCCACCGGCTCGTTCAACGGCGCGCTGGTCTTCGTCGGCGCCAACGCGCTGGTGACGGTGATCAGCTATCTGGTGATCGTCAAGGAAATCGGGCGCGTCGAGCTCAGGCATCCCTGAGCGGCGCGCGGCACGCATCTGGGCACGTATCTGGCAAGGAACAAGGAAGGTCATGTCGGTGATCGATATCAAGATTGAACAACCAGACGGCGCGCCGGCGGGCGCGCAGGCGCAGGGCGCCCCGCTGTACATCCGCATCCACGAGCAGGACAACGTGGCCATCGTCGCCAATGACGGCGGGCTGCCCGAAGGCGCGGTGTTCGCCGACGGGCTGACGCTGCGCGAGCGCGTGCCGCAGGGCCACAAGGTGGCGCTGGCCGACCTCAAGGCCGGCGACGCGGTGGTGCGCTACAACGTGGTGATCGGCTACGCGCTCAAGGACCTGCCGCGCGGCAGCTGGGTCAACGAGCGCGTGATCGAGATGCCGGTCGCGCCCGAGCTGCACGACCTGCCGGTCGGCACGCGCGCCGCGGCGCCGCTGCCGCCGCTGGAGGGCTACACCTTCGAGGGCTTCCGCAACCCGGACGGCTCGGTCGGCACGCGCAACATCCTCGCCATCACCACCACCGTGCAGTGCGTGTCGGGCGTGGTGGAGCACGCGGTGCGCCGCATCAAGGCCGAGCTGCTGCCGCAGTATCCCAACGTGGACGACGTGATCGGCCTGGAGCACACCTATGGCTGCGGCGTCGCCATCGACGCGCCGGACGCCATCGTGCCGATCCGCACGCTGCGCAACATCGCGCTCAACCCCAATTTCGGCGGCACCGCGATGATGGTGAGCCTGGGCTGCGAGAAGCTCCAGCCCGAGCGCCTGATGCCGGCCGGCACCATGCCCGCGCAGGCCGGCGCCGGCAGCCTGGACGTCGGCGTGGTGTGCCTGCAGGACGACGCGCACGTCGGCTTCGAGAGCATGATCGATTCCATCATGGCGATGGCGCACACGCACCTGGCCAGGCTGGACCAGCGCCGCCGCGAGACCTGCCCGGCTTCCGAGCTGGTGGTGGGCGTGCAGTGCGGCGGCAGCGATGCTTTCTCGGGCGTGACGGCCAACCCGGCGGTCGGGTTCGCCACCGACCTGCTGGTGCGCGCCGGCGCCACGGTGATGTTCTCCGAAGTCACTGAAGTGCGCGACGGCATCGACCAGCTCACCGCGCGCGCGGCCACGCCCGCGGTGGCGCAGGCCATGATCCGCGAGATGGACTGGTACGACCGCTACCTGGAAAAGGGGCGCGTGGACCGCAGCGCCAACACCACGCCCGGCAACAAGAAGGGCGGCCTGTCCAATATCGTGGAAAAGGCGATGGGCTCGATCGTCAAGTCCGGCACCAGCGCCATCACCGGCGTGCTGTCGCCGGGCGAGAAGCTCACGCAGAAGGGCCTGATCTACGCCGCCACCCCGGCCAGCGACTTCATCTGCGGCACGCTGCAGCTTGCCGCCGGCATGAACCTGCACGTGTTCACCACCGGCCGCGGCACGCCCTACGGGCTGGCCGAGGTGCCGGTCATCAAGGTCGCCACGCGCAGCGACCTCGCGCGCCGCTGGCACGACCTGATGGACGTCAACGCCGGGCGCATCGCCACCGGCGAGGCCACCATCGAGGACGTGGGCTGGGAGCTCTTCCTCCTGATGCTGGACGTGGCGAGCGGACGCAGGAAGACCTGGGCCGAGCATCACAAGCTGCACAATGCGCTGGCCCTGTTCAACCCGGCGCCCGTGACCTGAGTCCCGCCGCGCGGCCGGTTTCCGCCGGTGTCAGCTAAAGACATTCGCTGGACGATTCAGCCGTTTCACTTTACTGCGGAAAATCCGGCGAATTACTTGATTTTGTGCATCATCAGTAATTTCTCAGCCTTCATGGGCATCCATCACTGATGGATGTACCGCTCACGCATCGCCAGGAACACTTTGGCCTTCCTGCTGTTGGTGTGCCAAGGTTGCCCGGTGTGTTCTCGTGCGTTGCGGAGAGTCAAGGTTAAGCCCGCTCGAAGGAGTGCTTCAATAATCTTGCGGCACTCTTCTTGTTCTTTCGCAGCGGCAATATTGCCTTCTGCGACGCAAAATGCCGCGTTGGCGAGCTTGAGGGCTGGTATCAGGTCTGGAACCGCTTCTTCAAGTGTTTTAGGAGTGTGGTGTAGCTTCCGTGCCAAGTCACGCAAGCTTCGGGCGCCCCCCGCTGCAATTGATTTCTTCACCTCGTCTCTGATACGGTTAGGGTCGACGGCGTCATATTTCCATGGGCGATGTAAGCTTGGTGTTTCACACGGCCGATATTCAACTTTGCCCAGAGCCATCTGTGCAAGTGACAGTTGATTGCACAGGCAGAATCTGACAAGGCCTGGCAGCGACGTACGGGTACCCTCTTGCCGAAACATGTGATGAACTCCACCCGCGGAGACATTGCAGGCCTCTGCGCTGCGGCGAAGCCAATGTTCTCCAAGAATCGGAGGCATCGATTCGTTGCAAAGCTGTAAGGCATCAACAGGCATCTCTATTCCCGAAGTCCCGATTGCGATTAGCTCACCAACAAGTTCAGCTACGGCTACCTCTTCATCGGTAGCTTTTATCGAGCGAGATTTGTCGCAAAGACAAAAAATCCGGCCGCATATCCAACAGTTTTCGGGAAGCACTCTGCGCAGCGCCGGATAGAGGGATTTTTCCGGTGCGCCACAGGTACGTGTACGAAGTCTTGTGCGATGAATCGGACAAACCGTTACCACCTCGACGTGCCACAAAAGCGGTATCCAAGGTTCCTTGTTATGAAGAGTGAAATATTGCAGACATTCCCGACAATATCTAGCGGACTTCGTATGAAGGTGGTGTGTTGACAAAAAACCGGATGCAAAATTTAAGGTCGTCAGCTGAAAATCGTTTCTACCTGTCGCCGTGTTCAAGGCAGACGACCATGCCTCGGATGTATATCCAATAGTGACCATTGCGGTTGCCGCGTGCCCGGACCACGAGGTGTTCAACATCCTTTCATTTCGCCAACCCATTATCGGAACCAGCACGCTCCTATTCAAGGTTCGTACGGGAACGCAGTGCGCATTGGCTAGTCGAAAATCGCAGCTAACTAGGGATTCTGCAAGGCTAGTCCCAAGACCTAGGGGTGCAAGGTTGTAAAGAGGATACATTCATGAATCTCAGCTAGCTAGCTAGCTTCTCGTTAATTGCTGTTATGCCCTTTGTCGTCCTGAAATGATTCTTGATGGCATATTTGCGCCGAAGTGCTGCTTCGCCCTCTAATATCTGTTCACGCATTTCTTCGTCTAACGTTTCAGATTTCAATGCCTTTCCGAACATTTCAGGCGTCCAAATCTCCCCTTTGCTACGAAGCTGGAGGCCTAGGAAATTTGCGAGAATGGCTGACAATTGGCCAACGCCTCCCATGGATGCTACTGCCAGTTCGTCAGCTACAGCCGGGAAATTTGGAATATGTTCGCACGGCCAATTCGAAGTGAATTTCTCGATGACGGTAATAAACTCCTTCATCTCTTTTTTCTTCTTAGTGTCGTACCGAAAAAACGGAACAACTTCTGTGCGCCGAATCTGTACGGCATATTGCGCCGCCAGTTTTAGTAATTCATAACTCCCAATAAAAATAAGTTTTACATCCACTTGTTCGGCGAAGGACTTCACAGTGTCCATGACATTGAGGCTGCTGAAGCGAAGGAAGTAGTACGCTTCATCGAATATAATCACTTTAAGACCACGTTCCTCGGCCATCCTCTTTATCGCCGCTCGAAGAGCTCCCAAGGTGAGGTGCTTATTATTCGAAAATCTCAGGATGCCATCATTTTTCACGGCCTCTCGCACGTTTTCAGCGGATATATAATTGCCTTGTTGAAAAATTGTGCTGTATAAATTTTTCCACGCAAAACGAGGCTCATCGTTGGTTTCGACCGGCACATACATGAAAGGAACCTTGGTCTCATCTTCGTTTCCCCCATAACTCGTTAAAAGCGTCAGATAGCGCATTTTCGGCGAGGTGTGTTTTTCCTGCGCCGGTCATGCCAATAAGAAATATGAACCTCGTATTTTCTCCTCGCTGGACGTAGTCGAGAAGCTCGTCCAAGGCGGTTATGAGATGTGGATGTTTAATTGTTAATTGATTAAACCAAGTCAAACGCTTTTGCTTGCTTATGGAGATAATTTTTCCAAGCTCTGAGTGCACGAAAGTCGGATTCCGAGTAAACATGACATCTCCTTATACATAATTACGGACGGCCTTGAGTGTGGCTTCATCGAAGAGAGGGGCGGGGACGTCGGTATCACGTTCGTCCTCTGGCTTTTCCGTGCCGTCACTCGGCTCGCCACTTTCGACGTCTCTAACCGATGCGTCTTTCTGGGACCACCTCAGCTCACTAAAAGGTGAGTTAATATTATCGGCCGTAGTTTTTTCGAGAAATTGAGCTGCTTCGGAGAATGCAATATACATTCCAAGCTTCTTCGCAAGATAACCCATCTCAGCTTGCTGTCTCGTCATGCGCTCATCAAACGGGCCTGGTATGAATAAAGTTGCCCTCTTAGCCAAAACTTCTCCGGAGGCGATAGCTTTCTTAGCCAACTTCCAGTACGGAGATGTATCCGTCTTTGTCTTGCACGTGTAACTGGCGCTCTCCACACATGACAACTGTGTACTCAACGTTGTCATATCGGATGACAGTTCCTGAGCGCAACCGCATGACGCCAGCCAAAGGAAGGACCGGTTGAAGCTCCTTTTGGCGAGCTGCCCGTACGGCGGCTGATATGGCCGCATCCCTGCAAATTATTAAATCCGATGGCACATCGAGCCGCTCTACGTGGAGGTTCACGTCCACATATCCCCCTGCAATGGCGGAGAAGATATGGTCAGCTGTGAATCGGTGCTCCTCCAAAAGCTCCATGTACGAAACATACTTTCGCTCTTGTAAGAGGTCAGTAATTTGCCGCAATGTGTCGCCGGGAATTTCCGGTGCATCCTCTCGGAGATAATCCTTGAGGAATCGAGCATTGTTAAGAAGGCGAGTATTCATCGACGAGTTCTTCACTATTTTGTAAGGTACTTCCATTCTTTTGAAAACCTGCTCAGCAGGAAGAAAGTGGTATGCGCCGCCTTCATCTCTGGAGTACGAGTCGGGATGGCTTAATGTTTGGGCATATAACCGAGCGTCGTCTCGTACTTCATCCACATAAACTGACATTTTGGTTACGACGAGAAAGTCTGGGTGGTAGGGCCCCGTCCCATGGCGCTTGCCGTTTTTGTCGATATAATCAACTTGAATCTCTTGTGGCTGCGGAAAATACGCAATGATATTTTTATCGTTCTCATATTCCATCGCTTTCGCTAATTCTCCCGCCATACTTTCCACCAAAATGGAGTGGTTAATTTTTTTGCTTGGAATTCGCGACAGGATGTTGCCGTAGTGATTCTTTGGTGTTCGTGAAGGTTCATTGTTAATGACGTGACGAACATACTGTCGGCCTTCGTCAGGCATATTCATCTGGCAGAGAATGTTCTCTACGTGTTCGCAAAGCTTTGCATGCTCCATTTCTATACTCCCTCGAGTTGAACGCGGAATGCGTGATTTTTCGGGCAATAAGTGACTTTCCTCAAGGCAAACCGGCTCTTGAGGTAGCGGGAAAAAATGGTGCATCTCAAAACGATTAACGTCTTGAGTTGCGAAAAATAGAAGCCCATCGGGAAATCTGAAATTTCTCGAAAAGACCTGGCAGTGGGCTTGCTGCGGGTGACGTTCTTAACGACCCGTCTTGAGTGGAGGAGGTCTAGCTAGGCGGTGTGAGGTGGGGTTTCCTGTGTTCCATGATTACTGTCTCTATGGTGAGCCGAGTTTATGCTTATCGGAGATTTGTGCAAGCGTTTTTTGCGAAACTATCCGGGGCAGTTGGAGGGGGTTTTCCCGCGTTTCACGCGAAATGTGTATTCAGTCAAAAGGCATTAAGTCGTTATACTAAAATTAATCGAATAAATAATCGGTGTGATACTGTTCATGCCGGTGCTTTGTGCCAGTGTCTATGGAGCGAGTGCTTCGCAGTTGCGGCTGAGATACCGTGTTTGGGGTCGACCAGAAGGACGCGCCTTGCGTTCGCAGGCTGAGGTCCTGGGAGGATTCGCATCCAGTCGGCCGGATGAGCGACCTGAAGAAAGAGGGCTCTGGCGCTCTCAATCGACGCAGGATTGCTGTCGAGAGCGCCAGCGAACCACCGCGCCGAAGGCCCGAGGCATTGCAAGAACGTGCGTTGCTTGAGCTTGGCTCCCCAGTCGCACTCGTTAATAAGGACGACGTCGTTGTATCCCTCGAGTGCTTCGGCCAAATGAGCCGACCACTGGAAGAAGCCAGCATCCAGGATGCTGTTCGCAGTCGCGTGGCGGTGCTGAGCTGGGACACCCTTGCATGACGGGTGGAGAACTCCGTCGCATACAAAGAACAAGACTCTCATCACGCCTGCTCCTCGCGACACCGGACGTTTCCACCGTCTCGCTTGGTCGGCCCGGAGCCCGTGTTCCCCTCCATAAGGAGGGTACGTAGCGCGTGGATTGCGATGGCCAGGTCGGTCCGGTCTTCGATGATGACGCTGGACTCGGAGAGAATCGGGAGAACCTGGCCCCAGTCTGTGTCGAGAAGAACTGGACGGGGAGGGCGACGCCGCTGGAGGTCGGCACGCAACCATTCCCGTCGAGCGGTCACGACAGGGTGGCGGTACCGGTGAAGTCTGTTGCCCGGGAGGGTTGCGCCGATGACGCTGGCGCGCGTCGCGCTTGGCAAGCAGGAGAGCGCCTCCCGGTATCCTGCCTCCAGGACGTACCAACTATGCAAGACGATTGCTGTTGGCGGAGACGTGAGCAGAAGCTCTTCGAACAGTGCTATGTTGCCTGCGAAGACTTCTGTAGCAGCGCCTCGTTTTGATGCAGCATGCGGAGGGTGAAGAATGCCCTCGGGATTGAGATAGAGAGTGGCCACGACGAGCTTGGCTCAAGGAAGCGCGCACACCGTCGTGCATCGTGGTCCGCGTGTGAACGGACCAGATACAATGCATGCGCTGCACCGTTCTTGAGTTGCCTGGCTCTGCCGGAGATGGCTTTAGTTCTGCTTGGACGAGTCGGCTCTTCCCTGTTTCATCGGTATACGGTTAACAGGGCAACAACATCAGCGAGGACCGCTTGAGTCATGTTGATACAGCGTGGACGCGGCTAGCGTCGCGTACTGCCCGCGGCTTGCTGGTGCGAAAAGGGGTTTCGTACGAGCAACTGGTCGAATGCCTGGCGGCCATCGACCTGGTGGAGTCCGTCCGTGCCGTCGAGGGTAAGGTCCAGCGCGGCTCCTTTCGTTGCAGCTTCTTTTTCCAACTCCTGCTTGCAGTACAGGCGGACCTGCCGGATGGATTGACACTGTCGAAGCGCCATGAGTCATGGGAGGAGGCGTGTACCCGGACGTTCCTCCGCGAGTTGGAAGCTCACGGCTTGACATACATCGTCCTGGCCAAACGGTTGCTGAAGCTGGGCCTCGAGGTGAGCGCGACGCAGCTTGAGCAGCAAGTCTTATCTGGCAGTTTTCCATTCACGCTGCTCCTCCAACTCTCCGCTGTGGCGCCTGTCACTTTGCTTCAGCGGTTCGTTGACCAGACCGACATCGAAAAGACTGCGCAGCTGCACGTTCATGATGGCTAGAGTCGTGGTATGTGAAAAACCATACCGATAGACTAGGCCAAAAAACGTAGAATGCAAGGAACTGCTGGGTCTTTTCGATGGTGCCGCTTAGGGTTAGGCCCCGCGCCATCATGGTTCGGCTGCGGGTAGGCATCGGCGTGGTCCGGAAGAGGGCCACGCGACCTTGAAACTGCTGCCGCACGGTCTACACTCGACTCACACACGCGCTGCCGCCTACAAGCAGAACTACTTCCTGGCAGCGCTCAATTCCCCTATCCGCGGTTGCTAGCTGCCAGACGGTGATGCGTTCGAACCTCCGAATGATTGTGTGTCTCGGCACACTGTCGCCTTTGACATCATCAAAGCTATCCGGCGCTGCGGTTCTCCCGTTGGGGGCGCCATGCCTTTTTGGTCGGTTGCATCAGTGGACGAGGAGCCGGAGATTGGGCTTCGCCGTTGGCGTGTCATTGAGACTGAACGAGGTGAGCACCATTTCGTTGGCCAATGTATGGCGAGCGGTACTGGTCGCGTGAGCTCGGCAATCATGTCTTTCGACCCACAGAGTCGAACCGGAAGGACCAGGAGTGGACGCCGTTACACCCTAATAGGGCAGCCCGGAGATGACCCGGACGGAATGCATACGTGGGCTATCTGGGCTCTTGCGAACAACGTTACGCAGCAGATTAACGTGAGCTCGCAGTATCTCGCACCTGAGGATACGGATGATGCTACGCCTACGACGACATAGCGGTCGGCGGGCGGCTTCGCTTCCGCAGAGGTCCCTATCAAGCATCGAAGGAGATTCAAAATGGCGATAGTCATCGCTCTCCTGGCTGCCAAGACAGACGAAGTTCGCGTCACAGATTGGCGCCTATTGCAGACTTACCATCCGCGTTGGCACATCTTTGGGTGTTTCAGGCGGGGCGGCAGATTCTGGGTAACGCCACCCATCGTCTTCCAGGACATTCGCAGGCTGTTGGCAGCATCATCGAATGGTCAGCGATACCGGTTGATTGGCGAGCCAGGATTGGCCTCGGCCGCGGCTTCCTTCGTGGAGTGTTGCGCGACCTTCGATGCACGGCTTGCTTGTACAGTCGACATAACGACGGAGTTGCTGGACCTACGCGGAAGCGCGGTAGGCGACGGCACCGACTCTCACAACGACGAAAGATGCTAAGGCAGGGTGCGCGAACAACGCTATGAGCTTTGCCGGCGAGCCTGCGGATACCTCTTACCGCACTCGCCTATTGTTTGGCCGCTCATAGAAGCGAGCCATCAGGGGCTTCATGGGTGAGTCGGTTGGCGAAGTCGTTGCCTCATCTGCGCCCAGTCAGGAAGTCAAGCCAGTCCGACGCGTAAGCACATTGCATCGGCTCTGGGTCTTCTTCGATTACAGGGCAACCTGAATGCTCGATGCGCTTGCGGAAGAACGTCGCGGCCGGCTCAGGAATTTCACCGAGGCGAACGTAGCTGGTGTTTCCTGAACGGTGAATCGGAATATTCAGGGGCTCCGGGCGACGCGGCAGCTCTTCCCTGCCGGTCAACCCCACTGCCAGCGAACGTGCGACAAGGTCGAATACAGACGATGCGTAGCGTGGGTAGGCAGGCAACGTTCTCTTTTCGCTGTGCTCATATCGGTCCTCGCACAGCTGGACCGCACGCTACGCTCGAGCCTACCTATGTACGCCGTTGCGATTTCCCTTCCTACGCCGCTTCCGTCAGGACGGATGACTTCCACAGTGACTTTAAGCATGTGCGGACCCGGTGGGGAGCGATTGCTACTTGGCTGGCGCGCCGGTCAATCACTACCGCCGGCTGCTTGCATACAAGGGTAGTAGCTTTTTTATGGCTGAGCGGGTGTATTGCTAGTTTTTCGATGATGTTGTACTCCGAGAATGAGAATGCCCTTGCTAAACGGCGCAGAAAGTGCCGCCTATTGCAAGTTGTTGCAGGAAGCGTCAGCATGCACGGGAAGGTCCAGTAGCAAGTTCAACATCATCGCTCGTAATAGTCGTTTTATAGATTCGGACTCATGGAAGACACACGTATTGTTCGCGCAATGGTCGACCTTTGGAAACTGTCATATCCGGGGCCCAGCAATTTGTATAGTGCGCCCGAATTTCTGGAGCTGAAGGCGGCGTGCCAAGAGGTTCATCCCGGCATAGTCAATACGATGAATGGTACGGTCGCGCTTTCGATTGCGCTCCGTGCTCTCGGGCTACCGTGCGGACTCCCTGAATCCAATGGTGTCGCGCGACTTGAACCTTATGACGCTGCGCGCGCGCTCGCAGCGAGCCTGACAAGGGCGTCTGCCGAGCGCATCATTATGTGCCCGCTGGACCTGGCCGACAGTTTGCCAGACCTGAATTTCGGTCCATGTACTGTGCGCACCTTCTCTCAGCAGGAGCTCTATACACATTTTCATGGTTGCATCTTGGCTCGGATGTTTCCGGGACGGCCGCTAGACGTTTCGAGGTTGGCTCAGTTCACGTGGCTTTGCGTACGGGAAGAACTGACACTGTCCGACCCCGGACGACGAGCTGCGCCGTTTCTCTACGAGACTGTGAGTGACTGGGGCTCGATAGAACCACATGCCACCAAGTTTCCCACGGTCGTAGAACAGGCACTATTCCTTTTGCTTCTCGAGCCATGGGAGGATTGGGCGAACTTCTCCGAATGGAGGGCATTTCACGTTCCCTGGACCTATGCGTCAAGCGACGATTTGTTCGAGCATCGAACGTTCCCTCCTGGCCCAGATAGTTTGAGCTGGCAACTGCAGACCTTCGAGGACTATGCTGGAGAACAGATTGAGATTGAAGTGCCAGGTTATCTGCCGCTGGATTCGGAGGCAAAAACTGCAGCGTCCAGCGTGACTCACGACGCGTGGAGCTCACTTATGAGTGCACTCGCGTCTCCGCTTTTCGAAACTCCCATCGTCCATTTCTTTGTCCGAGCGTATTCATCGGATGGAATCGATGAATTCTTAGGGCATATGCTAGCCATCGAGGCAGCTCTGGGACTCGAGAGCGATTACCGAGGGCAGAAGCCGATGGATACCATACGCGGGTCGATGCGAATCCAATGTCGAGTGAGTGCGCTTCTTGGGTCGACAGCGGAAGGGCAATCCTACGGTCGACTGTTCCAGCTTCGCAGCATGTTTCTGCATGGACGGTCCATGGGCCGCATACTTGCGCAGGACCGTCAGAGTGCTAGGTCGCTTGCTCGCCGAGTAGTAAAGGCCACCATTGTGCAGGCCATTGCAGACTCTACGCATTGTTTGAGTCGCGAGGCGTTCGTCACCGCGCTACTCGAACAAGGCGCCCAGATGCACGGCTTAGAGTAAGTTGTTCCCTTCGTCAGTCTGGCGAATCTAAAGCAGAAATAAGTGTCTGCCTTTAGTTTACCTGGCGAGCGACGTTAGCGTGTTTCTGAACGCCCCGCGTTGCCGGGCTTCCGTCAGCGCTCTCTGCTGCCTTGATGAGCGCCTCATCTTTCGCGCAGTCAGTCTTTCTCCTTCCGCGGTGTTTGCCCGACCTTGGTCCCACAGATAATTTTCGTATGCGGTAAGCGTTCGGAAGACGGTCGGACGGTAAGCCTGATTCGTCATGAAGACGGAGCTCTGGCCATGAGCGTGCCAGACGCACAGAGGCTTGTTGAAGGTCGTCGAGCAAGTATTCGGCAGGCGGTACATCGAATCCAGAGCGGCGTCAACCACTGACCCTTCGGCGGAAGGGCGGGTCGCCATTTTTTTGCGTATTCCATATGCTGAGGTAACAGCCGGTGGCCGACGCCTGGAGCTATAGCAATACGGTCAGAGCGCCGTCAGCTTGCTCGCACGGATTTGTTGCCGGGTTTGTTCGAGGAGCTTACGGCGTAAGAGGGGAATCAAGTCTTCGGCGTGATTCAACGCTGCAAGCTCCGCTCCTGTAACCACCAGAATCTGCACGCCTTCAATCATGGCTGCAGCGACGTGAAAGAAGGCAGCCGTCAGGTTGTTTTCGTTGCCGGTGATGCCGTTTAGAGCGATGAAGATTCCGTTTCGACGCCCCTTATCCTTCAGCTGTGTAGCAAAATAGCGTACCTCGCGGCCGGGAACTGGCGTGGACCAGCACTTGCATTCGACGACGAGTGGGCAGTCCAAGAAGCGCAAGCCCTGGTCATGCTGAGCGTTCCAGAATATGAGGTCGATTTCCTCGCTGTCGAAGGCGTTGACTACATCCTCATCGTCGAGTTCGATGCCGGGCAGGCTGCAGAACAATACCGCAATGAGGCGCTCGAGCAACTTGCCTTTGCGTTGCGCATGCGCCTCGGCTGCTATGGCGTCCAGTTGCGGGCCCAGGTTAACGGGCGTCACGGCGAAGCTCCGGTGTCCCTGTGGCGCGGGCGCGCCAACGCCACAAATCGTCCGCGAGAGTACCTTCAGTGATGGTATTCACCAAGCCATCGACCGAGACTGCAAATGCATTCGGTGTCGAATAGTTCTCGACTTCGAAGCGGGTTGGTCGGTCATGGTCGAATACAAGGAGGCCAAGCGCCGCGCTGGAGTTTTCGACGTAACCAGCCAACTGCTTGAGCGAGTGTTGAGCGTTGTGAAAGACGCTGCCAGTGCTGCCGCGATAATACTTGCACTCAACAATCATCGGCCCTCCAAATTCCGCGACCAAATCGTCATTCCAGACAATGAGGTCAGGGCGTTCATCTGCTTCAGTTTTGGGCTCGGTCAATACTTCGAAGTCCGCGACACGAAAGAGGCTCGCAAGCGCATCAACTAGATAGAGCTCTCTTCCTGACGTGACATTGTGTCGGTCAGATACGGCTGAAGCCGCCTCTTTCAAAGCAGCCCTGTTGGCGTCTTCTTTTGGAACGGAAATCTCACCCTTCGGACGGACGTGTCGCAGAAATCGGCGGACATCGGGAAGAGATGCTCTTACGTCGTCCGTCTTGATGCGTACAATTCGCGCACCGGCCAGGACATCTTTAAATGTGTTGGCCTGTCGCTCCAAGAACATCACTGGTTTGCCCAGTCCAATAGCAAGTCCCAACTCAAACCAGACCCAAGGAGAGGGACCACCAGTGAGAACTGCAGCAACACAGTCAGCCGCGCTGACCGTTCCAATAGTCCCTATTTGCGGAGGGATATTTGCTACTTCTCCGGCCGACACAAAGGCATCGACGCCGAGCTCCTGAAGCATCGCGAACAATTCCGCTGCGTCTGCAGCAGACTCGGCACTGTATGATATGAAGCACTTGAGTGGACGTGGTTCACTCATGATGTCCCCTTGATAACTCCGCGCATCGATGGCGATGGCCGCAATGCAAAGATTCCTGTAGCCGACAGTAGGCTACGAGAATACTACCTCATCGACATCGGTGGGCAATAGACCCCCAATTGCAGGTGTTGGTACTTTGTGGTGCGAATATTGCTCTTGACCTGAATGTGCTTTCTATCCAGCGACAGAGCGCCCGCGAGAGGAGGTGACCGCGTCCAAAAGCATTTTGAAACGAAGCAGGAGGCCATTAAGGGCGGCGTTTTTGGGGAAAGCCATTGGCACTGCCGGCTGTTCCGTCAAAATCAAGAAGGTCGACAATAGCTACCAGGAAGAGCGTACCTATCCGCGAAGGGCGGACCCCAAGCGCTCGCGTGGCTAAGTCTCTGGAGGCGTATTCAAAATGAGCCGTGACATCTTCCGGCCGGGCGGGCCACTGGACGTCCGAAATACGGGCATCGATACATATACAGCGTCCGTAACACTTCCAACGGATGGCGAAGGCCGTTCGGCTCGCGAATGCCCGAACACCGGATGTTCGCCCGGCTATTTCAAGGTCAAGCCCGGCACTGGCCTTACCAGGGAACCGTCGATGTTTTGCCCCTATTGCCGTACTGAGGCAAAACCGGACGAGTTCCATACGCAAGAGCAGGTCCGATACGCCCAGGATTTGGTGATGAACGAAGTCCGTGTTGGTTTTGACGACTTGCTTCGTGATGCGCTCGGACTCGGTGCTGGGGGAAAGCGCAAATTCGGCGGTGGATTTGTTTCAATGGAGATGAGCCTGAAGTCGGAGCCATTGCCTCCGGTGCTGCCTCCACTTGAGGAGGAGGTACGACGAGACGTCGTCTGTCCGCACTGCACGCTGGACCAGACCGTGTTCGGTCTCGCGACATGGTGTTCCGACTGCGGGCAAGACATCTTTCTGACGCATATCGAAGGCGAACTCAACGTCGTTGGCTGCATGGTTGGTGACATTGGACGTAGAGAACAGGAGCTTGGGCGACGGGTCGCAGCGAAGGACCTGGAGAATTGCTTGGAGGACGCCGTGTCAATCTTCGAGGCGGCAATGAAAGCGATGACTCGTCGCTTTCTGGAAGGCAAAGGCAGCGATTCGCAGGCTGTTGAAGAGTACTTCGTCAAGCAAGGGAACGCCTTTCAGAATGTTGGGCGGACAAAGAAAATCCTTGCAGAGTTGGTCGGCTCCGCTCCTGCAGACAATGTTCCTTGGGATGAGCTCAATGCAGCGTTTGAGAAGCGCCATCCGATTACGCACAATCTCGGCGTGGTGGACCGCCAGTACATCAGCCGTGCGAAGAGTGGGGACCGACACGGCCGCGAGGTACGGGTCACTGTTGATGAAATCAAGGACGTGCTAGGTCATGTTCTGCGGACGCTCTCACTGGTACACCGGGCTATGTGGCCGCTTGAACCAGACAGCACGCCTTCGAAAGAAATCGCACCCTGATTACGCTGGAGCCCTCATCTTTTGATGGGCTTTTTCTTGCGGTTTGCTCTTGACGGTTCCTAGAACATTTGTGGTTTGCGCATTGGACTTTTGCGCTCGCAGGGTCGGCGTCCTAGTTCTCCGAGTAGAAAAGGCGAGTCAGCGATGAGGCGCTGGCGTGGGGAGCCTCAATGTCATGCGGACGTGTCAGGAATTTTGTG